>DASCOP010000044.1:0-5000 GCA_036012065.1 Fidelibacterota bacterium | reverse complement strand
ATTAGATTAATAATAACCCCTCAACCCCAATATTGCAAGATTTGCAGACTTGACACAATATTGGTTTAGGCTATTCCCCTTTCGTTCGCCACTACTAAGGGAATCACTATTGTTTTCTTTTCCTAAGGTTACTTAGATGTATCAGTTCACCTCGTTCGCTCTTTCTATCCTATATATTCAGATAGAAGTGTTTTGATATAAATCAAAACGGGTTGCCCCATTCGGAAATCTCCGGATCAGCAGTTGTGTGCACCTACCCGAAGCTTATCGCAGCTTACCACGTCCTTCATCGCCTCCATGTACCAAGGCATCCTCCGTGTGCTCTTAGTAGCTTTATCAAGTTCTTATATGACTTGAGTGTTTTAATGATTCAGCATTAACTAGAATAATTGAAAACTATTCTAATTAATACAAATATTGATCAAAAAATGGGTTGCCCCATTCGGAATTAGAATTTGATCAATACAATTGATTTGTATCACAGCTACAGGATTAAAATCATAAATAGCTATGACACAGTTGTTAGTAACAAAGTTATTATAATTACAAAGCATAACTTTGTTACCCGCGTTAATTTCCAAATTGTCAAATATCTAAAATCTAAATTTTGTGGAGCTGACAGGGCTTGAACCTGCGACCTATTCCGTGCAAGGGAATTGCTCTCCCAACTGAGCTACAGCCCCAATGTTTTTAATTGGTGGGCCTACGTGGACTCGAACCACGGACCTCATCCTTATCAGAGATGCGCTCTAACCAGCTGAGCTATAAGCCCCTTTTATAAACTCTAAATAAAACACTATGTAAAACCTGTCTATTAATTCTGAAGTTAAAAATCCAAATCATAGATTTGAACTTTCGACCATATCTTACTTTATTATAAAATAAAGTAGATTACTCCCTGAAAGGAGGTGATCCAGCCGCACCTTCCGGTACGGCTACCTTGTTACGACTTAGTCCCAGTTACCTGCCTTACCTTAAACAGCTTCCTCCTTGCGGTTAGAATACCATCTTTGGGTACTGCAGACTTCCATGACTTGACGGGCGGTGTGTACAAGACCCGGGAACGTATTCACCGTAGTATGCTGACCTACGATTACTAGCGATTCCTGCTTCATGAAGTCGAATTTCAGACTTCAATCTGAACTGGGGATAGTTTTAAAGATTGGCTCCTCCTCGCGGAATTGCTACTTTTTGTACTATCCATTGTAACACGTGTGTAGCCCTGGGTATAAGGGACATACTGACTTGACATCATCCCCACCTTCCTCCCGGTTATTCCGGGCAGTCTATTTAGAGTCCCCACCATTATGTGCTGGCAACTAAATATAGGGGTTGCGCTCGTTGCAGGACTTAACCTAACATCTCACGACACGAGCTGACGACAGCCATGCATCACCTGTGAAAGAGTTTAATAATAAATTATTAAAGGGATTTCCTTTCGGAAAACTTTCTCTTACATGTCAAACCCAGGTAAGGTTCTTCGCGTATCATCGAATTAAACCACATGTTCCACCGCTTGTGCGGGTCCCCGTCAATTCCTTTGAGTTTCAATCTTGCGATCGTAGTCCCCAGGCGGAGTATTTATCGCGTTAGCTACGACACTGAAAGGGTCGAATCCCCCAGCATCAAATACTCATCGTTTACGGCGTGGACTACCAGGGTATCTAATCCTGTTCGCTCCCCACGCTTTCGTACCTCAGCGTCAGTTTTGAGCCAGAAGGCTGCCTTCGCATTTGACTTTCCTCATGATATCTACGCATGTCACCGCTCCACCATGAATTCTGCGTTCCTCTCTCAAACTCTATCTTAACAGTTTTGTATGCACTTTCTTAGTTAAGCTAAGATATTTAACATACAACTTATTAAAACGCCTACGTACCCTTTACGCCCAGTAAATCCGGACAACGCTAGGACCCCTCGTATTACCGCGGCTGCTGGCACGAAGTTAGCCGGTCCTTTCTTGTAAGGTACCGTCAGTAACAGATGGTATTAACATCCGAAACATTTCTTCCCTTACGACAGATTTTTACATTCCTAAAAACTTCATCAATCACGCGGTGTTGCTGCATCAGGCTTTCGCCCATTGTGCAAAATTCCTCACTGCTGCCTCCCGTAGGAGTCTGGACCGTATCTCAATTCCAGTGTGGCTGATCATCCTCTCAGACCAGCTACCGATCTCGGTCTTGGTAGGCTATTACCCTACCAACTAACTAATCGGACGCAAATCTATCTTGAAGTGTAAGCCGAAGCCTACTTTAACAACTATGCCCCGAAGGGCCCGCTGCATTATTTGGTATTAGCACTGGTTTCCCAATGTTGTCCCAATCTCCAAGGCAAGTTATTTACGCGTTACTCACCCGTTCGCCACTTTACTATTATCCGAAGATAAATTCTCGTTGACTTGCATGTGTTAAGCACACCGCCAGCGTTCGTCCTGAGCCAGGATCAAACTCTCAATTGTATTGTTTAAGTTTGTTCGTATATCGACTACAGGATTAAAAGACAAAGGTTCTACATAGTAAATTTTCAAATAACTAAAAAAATTCTTTTGCATTTTTTTGACGCAAAAGCCACGCAAATTATAACGGTTTATACAGATAACCAACTAAAAAATTAAAAAATATTATTTTTTTTAAATGACTAGATTAAAAGGCCTGCAATCGTGGCAGTTAACCACGAAGCTAGTGCACCGCCAAACATAGCTTTTGTCACTAATTTTGCTAGATCTTTTTTGCGATTTGGGGCCATTGCTCCAATGCCTCCCAATTGAATACCGATAGAACCAAAATTTGAAAATCCACACAGAGCATATGTAGAAATAATAGCAGTTCTTTCAGAAATCATTCCCTCTGTAATAATATTCTGTAAATCTCCATAGGCAATTAGTTCAGTTAAGACAATCTTCTTTCCCATTAGCATTCCTACTAATTGTGCTTCACTCCAAGGAACGCCCATTGTCCATGCTAAAGGTCTGAATATAAATCCAAAGATAGCCTCCATTGATGTACCTAAGAAAGCAAGAAAGAAATTAATCATTGCTACAAATGAGATAAATGCAATCAACATTGCAGCAATATTTGCTGCTAATTTTAGTCCATCAGTAGCTCCTGTACTGAGTGCCTCCATTCCATTTGTATGGGATTGTTTTATCTCTATATTAAGATCACCCATAGTGCTAGACTCTTCTATCTCAGGATAAATAATCTTAGCAATGACAAGCGCTGCTGGCGCTGACATAACAGAAGCTGCCAATAAATGTCCTGCAATACCTGGAATATTTGATAGCCATGATACATAAATTGCTAGCACCCCTCCAGATACAGTTGCAAATCCTCCTGTCATCACTGCCATCAACTCTGACTTGGTCATTTTATCAATAAAAGGTCTTACCATTAATGGAGATTCTGTCTGTCCTAAAAAAATATTACCAGCAACACTCAATGTCTCAGATCCACTAGTTCCCATTGTTTTTTGCATCGATCGTGCAATAAACTTCACTATCACCTGTATAACGCCAAAATGATAGAGAACTGAAACAAGGCTCGAGAAGAAAATAATTGTTGGTAAAGTTTTAAAAGCAAAATTAATTAAACCTGGATGAAATCCTACTCCATCTACATAGGATGTAAATAGAAAGTTAGCACCTGAATCAGAAAAACTAATCAACTTGGTAATTGCCTGATCTAAAAAACTAAAAATAGGAGCTCCAAAGGGAGTTTTTAGAATAAAGATAGCAAAAATAAATTGAAGCATCAGCCCAATAGAAACTGTTTTTATATTTATTGCTTTTTTATTATCAGATAATAAGAAAGCAATGAAGAGTAATGCAAAAATTCCTACCAGACCGCTAAAATTTCCCATAATAATTACGGATGATTATGTCCAGCATGTAAGTCTGCTGTATTAGTATCTTTCTCTTTGACTTTGGAATTCTCTTTGAGCATATCTAGTATTTTTTGATCCAATAAGTCATCAGAAAGTTTAGCTTTATTAGATTCTTTTTTATAGAATCTTTCAATCTCAGCTTTCTGATTAGCATTCTTTTCAATTGCTTCTTTTATAAAATTATCTATCGCATTCTTATCAATAGAAATCTCTAAATCTTTAATCATTGCTTTTCTCAACAAATACCATTTTAAATTATTCTCTGCAAATAACTTATATTGTTCTCTTATTTTTTCTTCATCAATATCTGCAACTATATTATCATCTTTATTGGTAGTAACTGGAGATGACATTCTTTGATTCTCCACAACTTCTTTTACAATATTATTCAAATAATTATCAAGCATTGATTTTGGCAATATGGGATCTACTAATTTGATAAATTGATCAATGATAGCTGAATTAAATAATTCTTCTGATTTCTTTTCATATTCTAAGCCAATGCTTTTCTCTATATTGCTCTTCCATTCTTCTACACTTTTACAGTTCGGATCCATTGTTTTTACAAATTCTTCATCTAGTTTTGGTGGAATCCTTCTCTGCATAGACTCAACTATAATATTATAATCTTTTTGGCCAGCACCTAGGTCAATAGTCATTTTTACTGAATCACCAACCTTTTTATCTAATAAAAGATCTTTATTATTATTGATAAATGGCTCTTGTCCTATAGCGATATATTTTTTCTCTTTTTTACCGATAATAGCAATACCAGATTCATCTATTTCTTGAAAATCTGCTATCATAAAATCGCCTTCTGAAGAACCTTCTTCAATCTGTTCGGTTTTACTTTGAGAATTCAATATATTGTTAATTGTATCGTCTACTTCTTTTTCATTGGATATAAAGTTAGTTTTTTCAACTGTGACCATATTTTTTTTAAGCTTTGGAGCAGATAATGGTGGTTCTATTTCAAATTCAGATTTAAAAGAAAAATCTTTTTCATATGCAAAATCTATATCTTTTAATGCAGCTTGATTAATAGGATTCAGTTCTTCTTTTTGCAAAGCAAGTATATAATATTTCTCTGAAAAGTCTTGTACAAAATTCATTTC
>DASCOP010000043.1:0-3613 GCA_036012065.1 Fidelibacterota bacterium | reverse complement strand
ACATGCTTTTTTAAGAGGCTTATTTTTAAATATTAGTCCAATATTCATCCCTATTGCACAGAGTATCAATATTGCAATTACTATTAGATATTCCATATAATAAATTTAAATAATATTTATTCGATTTTGGTCATTTTTTATGACGATTTGATTTAAATTGTTTTTTATGGAATTATTGAATCATCCAATAGGGATTGCATCCCTAATTTTATTTGTGGTTGCATATGGATTTGTGATGACAGAAGAAGTCACACATTTAAGGAAATCAAAACCTGTTTTGTTTGCAGCTGGTATTATTTGGGCAATGATAGCTGGAGTTGGAGCAAAGCATGGTCATTCTGAGCATGTAGAAGAAGCAATTATGCATGCATTTTCTGAGTTTACTCAATTAATGCTGTTCTTGCTTGTTGCAATGACATATATCAATTCTATGTCTGAAAGAAATGTTTTTGAGAAATTGCGATCACGATTATTAGCTCAAAACTATTCTTATAGAACATTATTTTGGATTACTGGTTTTATAGCGTTTTTTCTATCTCCAATAGCAGACAATTTAACAACAGCTTTAACGATGTGCGCTGTAGTAATGGCCGTAGGGAAAGATAACAAGAATTTTACAAGTATAAGCTGTGTTAATATAGTTGTTGCTGCAAATGCAGGAGGAGCATTTAGTCCATTTGGAGATATTACAACTTTAATGGTATGGCAGGCTGGTTATGTGGAATTCACTCAATTTTTTTCATTATTTATTCCTTCTTTAGTCAATTTTTTAATTCCAGCTTTTATTATGAGTTTCTTTATTTCTGGATCTGAATCAAGGACTGAAAATCATCCTGTTCAATTAAAGCGTGGTGCAAAAACTATTATTTTACTCTTTTTATTGACAATACTTCTAGCAGTTTCATTTGAAAATTTCCTTCACATCCCACCTGTTTTTGGTATGATGACAGGATTTAGTTTGCTACAATTATTTGGATACTATTTAAAAAGAACTTATGTATCTATACCAAAAACTATTGCAAGAGATGGATCAGACCAAGCTTTTGGAGTTTTTAAGCAGATTGCTCAGGCAGAATGGGATACTTTACTCTTCTTCTATGGAGTGATTATGTGTGTAGCAGGTTTATCTGAGATAGGATATTTAGCACTACTAAATACTTCTCTTTATGATGGACTAGGTTTTACGGCTGCTAATTCATTGATGGGGATTATTTCAGCTTTCGTAGATAATATACCAGTTATGTTCTCTGTTATCCAGATGCATGATGCAACTACTATGAATTTATCTCAATGGCTACTAATTACTCTTACTGCTGGTGTTGGAGGAAGTTTATTGTCGATTGGTTCTGCTCCGGGAGTTGCATTAATGGGTCAAGCAAGAGGAGTCTATACTTTCTCTAGTCACTTAAAATGGTCTGGAGTGATTTTTATTGGTTATGTAGTTAGCATTATAGTCCATTTATTGATTTGGGGCATTCTTTAATGCGTATTACCAAAGTAACTACCAGAAATGGAGATAGTGGAGAGACTGGTTTGGCAAGAGGTGATTCTGTTTGTAAGAATGATCCTATAATTCATGCTTTGGGTGGAATAGATGAGCTCAGTAGTTTTCTTGGCGTATGTAATGCGTTTTGTGATGATTCTTCTATTATAAATCAATTGAAGGTTATTCAAAATCATTTGTTTGATATTGGAGGCCAAATATCTTTAAATGAAGATGGTGCAAATATTATTACAGAAGAATCTATTAATTTACTAGATCAACATATTGAGAATTATAATAAATCTTTAGAGCCATTAGAAGAATTCATCTTGCCAGGAGGAGATTCTTTTTCAGCAAACTTGCATGTTGCAAGAACCATTACAAGAAGAGCAGAGAGATCTGTTGTTGATCTTTATTCAGATAATCTAGAGAATAATCATGTTGTGATGTATTTGAATAGGTTGTCGGACTATTTATTTGTTCTTTCAAGGTTCTATAATAATAAAAAAAATATTACTGAGAATACCTGGCAAAGATAATTTGTATGGATTACAAGAATATTGAATCGATTATTGCTGGAAAAGATAAAATCTTTATATCATCGCATGTTAATCCAGATGGAGATAGCCTAGGTTCTGCTTTTGCAGTCTATCATTATCTTAAAGCCCTAGGAAAGGATTGTAGAATTATTAATCATTCATCACTGCCTGATGTTTATGGTTTTTTAAATAATGACAATATTTTTTGTAAACTTGATGATGATAGTGCTGGATTTATTAAGAATGCTGACCTAGGTATTATTCTAGATATTGGAGATTTTTATCGTCTAGGAGATATAGCTTATATCATTGAAGATAATCCTGTAGAGACCTTGAGCTTAGATCATCATCCTCAGTCTAATAATGATTTTTTTACACACACTTTTATTGATTTAAAAGCTTGCTCTGTAGGAGAAATATTATATTCTTATTTCTGTAATGTTGATAAAAATTTAATAGATAAGAATATCATGCTAGGGATTTATGTGGCAGTGCTTACAGATACTGGTTCATTTAGGCATAGCAATACAACAGAGACTAGTCATCAAATTGCAGTTGATGCAATTAAGATGAATTTGGACATTACAAATATATATCAAAAAATATATGAAAGTTCATCAGTAAGTCGTATTAAGCTGCTCGGTAATGTAATTCAGAATTTAAACTTTGATTGTAATGGAGAGTTAGTGTGGTTTGCTTTAAATGAAGATATGATTCAAGAAGTCAATGGATCTAATCAAGATTTTGATGGATTTACAGATTTTTTTAGAAGTATTCAAGGAGTAGAGGTATCCGTAATGCTCTATGACTTAAAAGGAAAAGTCAGATTAAGTTTTCGATCAAAAGGAAAATACAAAGTTAGTGAGATTGCAAAAAAGATGGGCGGCGGCGGCCACCCTTTTGCAGCTGCAGCATTGGTAGAGGGAAATTTTTCTGATGTTAAATCTAATGTGTTAAATCTTCTTTCAACCTATATCAATAGTCACAATGAAGATAATATTAGCTAAATCATCCGGTTATTGTTTCGGAGTACGCGATGCTGTAAACGCGGCATATGATGTGAGTAAACAGCATGGAGAAGTCTACATGTTGGGTGATATTGTTCACAATGAGAATGTAGTGCAAGACTTAGAAAAGGAAGGCGTTAAAGTAGTGGAGAGCTTAGAAGATATTCCCGAAGATAAACCTGTTTTATTTCGTGCCCATGGTACATCAAAAGAAGTATGGGAAGAAGCGGAAGATAAAAAAATGAATATTATTGATGCAACTTGCCCATTAGTTCATGATATCCATAGAGAGGTTAAGGAGTTGCATGCAGAAGGAAGGAAGATTATCATTATAGGAGATCACGGACACGATGAGGTTGTAGGCATTGCTAGCCAAGTTGATAATGCAATAATTATATCATCCATTGAAGAAGCAGAAAAATTAAGAAAAACAAAAAAAGCTGGTATTGTTAGTCAATCCACTCAAGCTATAGAGAATGTTCAAGATATTATTAATATTTTAATGACAAAAGTAGTCGATCTAAGATTTATCAATACTATTTGTTTTCCTACTAAAAGAAATCATCAACAAATTAAAGAATTAT
>DASCOP010000042.1:0-3147 GCA_036012065.1 Fidelibacterota bacterium | reverse complement strand
TAGAAAGTTTTATGACTCCTACTGGTTCAAGCGCTGATCATCGATTGAATGTGCCACGCCATGAATTTGGCATAGTACTAAAAGAGTTAGCTGGCGAGTTAAAGAAGTTGGGATTAAATATTAATGCAAAATCTATGAAAACTTCTAATCATCTGTGGATTAAAACTGTTGCAGAAGATTTAATGAAAGATAAAGGACAATCTATTATTATTGGTGGAAGTGATTTATCTCCAGAACTTCATTGTTTAATTGCAGGTATAAATAGTCAACTAGAAGCCCCAATAGACTATTATCCATTAGATAGATCCCATGTGACATCAATGAAAGATTTCAAAGCATTATGTGAAAAAATGAGAAAAGGATTAGTAGATAATTTAATTATCTTAGGTGGTAATCCGGTTTATGATGCTCCAGCCGATTATAATTTTGAAGTAGGTCTTTCAAATGTAAAATCTTCAGTGCACTTGAGCGATTTTTATGACGAAACATCAAAGCATTGTCAATGGAATATTGCACAAGCTCATTTCTTTGAAGCCTGGGGAGATGCTATGACATATGATGGTTATGCAAGTGTGATTCAACCACAAATTAGACCACTTTTTGATTCAAAAAGTGCATTACAGGTATTGACTCCAGTTGTTTTTAAAGAAGATAGAAGTTCTTATGATACCATTAAGAAAGTTTGGAAGGATGGTATAGTTAAAGAATCAAATTTTGAACGCAATTGGGAAAAGATATTACATGATGGTGTTTATGATAAGTCTCTTATAAAGAGTAAGAAAGTTCGTTCTGCTAAGAAAGTTTCTACAGCAGTTCTATCTAAAGATCAAACTCTTGAAACCGATAAATTTGAAGTAATCTTTACACCTTCTTCATCTGTTTACGATGGAAGATATGCTAATAACGGTTGGTTACAAGAAATTCCAAAACCAATTACTAGTTTGACTTGGGACAATGTTGCATTTATTAGCATGAAAGTAGCAAAGAAATTAAATATTAGAAATGGACAGATGATTCAAGTTTCATTAGGGAATGCTAGCATTAAAGTGCCAGCATGGATTGTGCCTGGACAGAATAAAAAGACAATCACACTTGAATTAGGTTATGGTAGAGAATTCTCAGGTAGAATTGGTAATGGTGTAGGTTTTAACGTATATCCATTAAGAACAAGTACAAATATGGGTTGTGCTATGAATGCTAGTATGAAAGTTCTTAATGAGACATATCCAATAGCAAACACACAAGATCATTATGGATTTGAAGAAGACAAGCTTGCTGCGCCAGGATTTAGCAACTTATCAGGAGATGAAGTACAATCAAGAATTCCTGATCTAGTTAAACAGTCTACATTAGAAGAATACAAGAAACACCCAGAATTTGTTCAAGATATAGTGGAATCACATAAGCCTGATAAAAAGAGAAGTTGGGCAGACCATTCTATGTATAATATTGAGCCTGAATATGATTATTCAAAAGGAAATCAATGGGGAATGTCTATAGATTTGACAAGTTGTACAAGTTGTAATGCTTGTTCTATTGCATGTCAAAGTGAGAATAATATTCCTGTTGTAGGTAAACAACAAGTGATGAATGGCAGGGAAATGCATTGGATTCGAATTGATAATTATTTTTCTGGTGACCCTGATAATCCAGAAATATCTACGCAGTCTGTTGCATGTGTGCATTGTGAGTTAGCTCCATGTGAGCAAGTATGTCCCGTAGAAGCAACTACTCATTCTACAGATGGTACCAATCAGATGACTTATAACAGATGTCTAGGAACAAGATATTGTGCAAATAATTGTCCTTATAAAGTAAGGAAATTTAATTTTTACAATTATACAAGAGACTTGCCTGAAGTGGTACAGATGGCAATGAATCCTGATGTAAGTATGCGTTTTAGAGGGGTAATGGAGAAATGTACTTATTGTTATCAGCGTGTTAGTGAAGCACGTATTAAAGCAGAAAATGAACATCGAGAGTTAGTAGATGGAGATATAAAGGTAGCTTGCGCACAATCTTGTCCAGCAGATGCAATAAAATTTGGAGATATTAATGATCCAAATAGTGAAGTCAGCAAGGCAAAGAGACGTAATCGTGATTATGCTTTATTGGGGCAGCTTGGTACTAGTCCAAGAACTACATATCTTGCAAAGATTAGAAATCAGAATCCAAAGCTATCTTCTGGATCTCATCAAGGAGGACATCACTAGATGTCGGAGAACAGAATAAAATCAAAAGCAGAAATTCGTGCTGAAAAATTACTTCCTGGAAATCAGGACTTTACGAGTATTACTAATGATATAGCAAGTGTTCCTGAGAAAAAAACACCAATTCAGTGGTGGCTCTTATTTGGATTTGCACTTTCTTTGCTAGCAATCTTTGTAGGAACTCTTGGTTTTCTTGTATGGGAAGGTACTGGAATTTGGGGAATCAATAATCCTGTATTCTGGGGTTGGGCTATTATCAATTTTGTTTGGTGGGTAGGTATTGGTCATGCTGGAACCTTGATCTCTGCTATTCTGCACTTATTTAGACAGAATTGGAGAAATGCGATTAATCGATTTGCCGAAACAATGACACTCTTTGCTGTAATTTGTGCACTAGTTTTTCCAGGAATCCATGTTGGTAGAATCTGGGTAGCTTATTGGTTCTTGCCTTTACCAAATCAAATGGGAATGTGGCCAAATATGAGAAGTCCATTAATATGGGACTTTTTTGCTGTGTTTACCTACTTTACAGTATCTTTATTATTCTGGTATACGGGTTTGATTCCAGATTTAGCAACACTCAGAGATAGAGCAAAAACAAATTTAAAAAGAAAAATCTATGGATTCTTTGCATTAGGATGGAGAGGTGGAAATAGACAATGGCAACACTATGAATTAGCTTATTTAGTTCTTGCTGGAATATCTACTCCTTTAGTTTTGTCAGTGCATAGTGTTGTTAGTTCTGATTTTGCTACTAGTATAATACCGGGTTGGCATACTACAATCTTTCCTCCCTACTTTGTTGCAGGAGCTATCTATTCTGGTTTTGGAATGGTAATGACCCTATCTCTTATAGCTAGAAAAGTTTATAACTTAGGTCATATTATTACCGTAGAACATCTTGATAAGATGGCGCAAATTATGTTACTAACTGGAT
>DASCOP010000041.1:0-5241 GCA_036012065.1 Fidelibacterota bacterium | reverse complement strand
TGCAGGAGTTGGTATTGGAATTGATCGATTAGTTATGTTATTTATTGATACTAGGTGGATTAGAGATGCAATTATCTTTCCCACACTCAAATCTTTAAAATGAAATTAGTTTTTCTTGTCTTAAGAAGACTATTTTTTTTCATCACAAAGTAATTTTCTTTTCAAAATTACAAATATTGTTTCTATTATAAGTTTAGCTCTAGGTATAGCTTCATTAAATATTGTATTAGGAGCGGTAGAAGGATTTGAAAGCAAAGTATCTGAGAAGCTTTCTTATATTAATGGATATACAACTGTTAATCATTTATTTGAAGACGAATTCGTTGTAAGTGAATCTGAATTATTACCTAATTTTTATGATGAATATGGAAGCAGATTAACTCCTTATATTGAGAAACCAGGAATTCTTAAATCACAATCTAATAGCAGTAATGTTATGATATATGGTTTACGAAATAAAGAATTTAGAGATTATAATTTATTCAATAGATCCAACATTAGCATTGAAGATATTAATCCAAATCAAGTTATTATTGGTAGTGTTCTTGCAAAAAATCTTGATTTATCGATAGGAGATGAGACTATTCTTTTTAATCCATTATCTTCTCAAAGATTGATAGGAAAAAATAAATTTTTATTATTAGAAATAAGAGAGATATATCACTCAGGTATAGATGAATACGATTCAAGATTAATTTTTATGCCGATTGCTACTGTTCAATCCTACTTTAATAAAGAAAATATGATTAGTGGCTGGATTAACTTTGATAATTCTTTAGAAATAGAGAATGTGGATTATCCATTCTATCAATTGAACTTAGAAGACAGGCATAGAGATTTATTTGAATGGATTAATACGCAGCAATGGCCCATTATTTTTATTTTTAGTCTAATTGCATTAGTATCTTATTTTAATTTAATGGGATCAATCAACATCCTTTTTTATGAGAAAAGATTTAATCTAGCAATTATGAAGACTTATGGAATGTCCAATAGAAAGTTATCACTGATATTTATCATTCAAGGAATATTTTTAGCATTTATTGGAGCAATATTAGGAGTTATTTTGGCTTTATTATTTATTTTTATGCAAGAGAAATTTCATTTTATCTCATTAGCTGAGAATATTTATTTTGTTAGTTACTTGCCAGTCATATTCAGTATAAATAATGCTATATATACACTGCTCATTAGTGTATTATGTAGCATATTATTTTCAAGTATTTCTCTCAAATATCTTTTATCTATTAATCCATCTAAAATATTAAAAAATTAATGAAGACTATATTTCTAATAGCAAAACGTTTTTTGATGCCGCGCAATGTAATTGAGGGCGGTATTATTAATCTTATATCTTTTTTAGGATTATTTATTGGTGCCGCATCAATTATCTTGTCGATAGCAGTTCTTAATGGATTTCAAAGTATCCTTCAAGATGAGACAAGAAAAATATATGGAGATTATGCCCTTGTTGAATTTGATTATATTAAAGATAAAGAATTGATAAGCAGTTTTGAGAACAATAATATTAAATATGCTCCATTTTATGAGGAAGAATTCTTTGTATCAAAAAATAATAAACAATCTTTAGTAAGCTTAAAGACTATTGCTAGTACCAAGTTTGAGAACTTCTATAATCTAAAATTGATTGAAAATAACAAAGAATTAAATGATGGAGAAATTATTATTGGACAATCTTTAGCAGATAGGATGGACTTTAGTATTGGTGATTCTATTTCAATGTACAGTACCAAGCTTAATATGAGTTATTTGGCGATGCCATTAATGAAAGAATTCATTATAAAAGATATTTTTAGTAATAGAATATTAAGATCGGATGAATTTCTAATGTTTACAGTATCTGAAAATGATAGCCCGATTGATCAAATATTTACTGATGTAGAAATTCTTGGAGAAATAGATAATATCACGAGTATAAAAGAAGCTAATATTGTGTCATGGAAGGAGCGCAATAAACAATTGTTTGATGCAACTGAGATTGAGAAGAAAATAACCTTCTTCACATTGTTTCTTATAATAGTAGTGGCTTCCTTTAACTTATCTTCGTCTATAATGCAAATTGCAACCAAAAAAACACGAGAAATGGCAATTCTAAGCACTCTTGGAATGAAAAAAGGTAATATATCTAGCATATTTTTAGTCTATGGATACTTGCTTGCATTATCTGCTGTGATTAGTGGTATCTTATTTGCTCTCTTAATTATATATATACAAAATACATTCGGAGTGTTTATGTTAAATCCTGAATTTTATCTAGTAAGCATACTTCCTATGGAAATTAGTTTTAAAGATATTTCTTTGTTGTTATTTTATTCTATAATAATTATTGGTTTATTTGCAACATTACCTTTAATGCTTATTAAAAAAATACGCCCAGTTGAATTGATAAATAAAAACATATGATACTATCAGTTAAAAATCTCAAGAAGACCTTTAAAGATGGCGATAGAACGCTTGAAGTCCTAAAAGGAATCAGTTTTGATCTTAATAAGGGAGAGATTTTAACTATTAAAGGACCATCCGGTTCTGGAAAATCTACTTTATTAAGCTTATTAGGCACTTTAGATGAGCCAGATAGCGGAGAAATAATAATCAACAATAATAATCTAAATGATATTGAAGACTATGACTGCATAAGAAATGCCCACATTGGATTTATATTTCAATTTCATAATCTTATCGCTGAGTTAAATATTTTTGAGAATGTCACTATTCCGACGCTTATAGCAGGAAATGAGGTTGATACAGCTTATGTAGAAGATTTATTTAATTACTTTGATTTATCAGATCGTAAGAAATCTTTTCCTTTAGATCTCTCTGGAGGAGAGAAACAAAGGGTTTCTGCAATGAGAGCTATTATCAACAAACCTTCAATAATTATAGCAGATGAACCAACAGGAAACTTAGATGAGGACAATGCCATTAAAATGATTGATTTATTTCAAAAATTAAATGACGATTTTAATCTAACTTTTGTCATTACTACTCATGACGATAAAGTATTTAGTATAGGTAAAAGAAAAATGAACCTATATGACGGAACTCTCATAGAATTATAGAATAATACCTTATATATGCCATATAGGCATATAATTTGTCAAATATGACATATATATTATCCTGGCACACTCTTTGCATCTATATATAGCGAGAACTAAAATATTAGGAGAATTTTATGGGAAAAATAATTGGAATTGATTTAGGTACAACAAACTCTTGTGTAGCAGTGATGGAAGGTGGAGAGCCAACCGTCATTACTAGTCCTGAAGGTGGAAGAACTACGCCATCAGTAATAGGTTTTACAAAAGAAGGTGATCGTTTAGTAGGCGATCCCGCAAAACGTCAAGCTGTAACTAATCCCAATAATACTATTTATTCAATTAAAAGATTTATGGGTAGAACTCCTGCTGAAATCAAAAAAGATATCAAAGAGGTAGCGTATAAGGTTTCTGTGGATGGTGCTAAAGTGAATGTTGAAGCAAATGGTAAGAAATACCAGCCTCAAGAAATCAGCGCTATGGTTCTACAAAAAATGAAACAAATGGCTGAACAATATCTTGGAACAGATGTTACGGATGCTGTTATTACTGTACCTGCATATTTTAATGACTCACAAAGAAAGGCAACGAAAGATGCAGGAAAAATTGCAGGACTAAATGTTAAAAGAATTATCAATGAACCTACTGCTGCATCGTTAGCATATGGATTTGATAAAAAGAAAGATGAAAAAGTAGCTGTATTTGATTTAGGTGGAGGTACTTTTGATATATCTATTCTTGATATCTTAAATGATGAAGGTCAAACAATAGAAGTTAATGCAAGTAACGGTGATGGGAGATTGGGTGGAGATGATTTTGATCAAAAAGTTGTCGATTGGCTAGCTGATGAATTCAATAAGAATGAAGGGATTGATTTAAGGAAAGATCCAATGGCTTTACAAAGATTGAAAGAGGCTGCAGAGAGCGCTAAGAAAGAACTTTCATCTTCAAAGCAAACAGAAATTAATTTACCATTCATAACCGCTGATTCTTCAGGTCCAAAGCATTTAAATATTACATTAACTAGAGCTACTTTTGAAAAGCTAGTTGCAGATCTTGTTGAGAAAGTCGTAGGACCATGTAAGCAAGCGTTAAAAGATGCGAAGCTTAATCCTAAGGATGTTAATGAGGTAATTTTGGTTGGTGGTTCAACTAGAATTCCTGCGGTTCAAAACAAAGTAAAAGAAATATTTGAAAAAGATCCTAATCAAAGTGTCAATCCTGATGAAGTTGTAGCTCTTGGAGCAGCTATACAAGCAGGCGTATTAGCAGGAGATGTGGATGATGTATTATTGCTTGATGTTACACCATTAACTTTAGGTATTGAAACTATGGGCGGTGTTGCAACGGGTTTAATTGAAAAAAATACAACGATTCCAACTCAAAAATCTCAAATCTTTAGTACTGCAGCTGATAACCAGCCAATGGTAGAAATCCATGTCGTTCAAGGAGAGAGACAATTAGCTGGAGATAACAAAAGTCTAGGAAGATTTCATTTAGATGGAATTCCTCCTGCACCAAGAGGCACTCCACAAATCGAAGTGACATTTGATATGGATGCCGATGGTATTTTAAATGTTAAAGCTACAGATAAAGCTACCAGTAAAGAGCAAAGCATTAGAATTGAGGCTCAAAGCGGTCTATCTGATCAAGAAATTGAAAAGATGGTAAATGATGCTAAGAAACATGAAGCAGAAGATAAGGTTAAAAAAGAAGAGATTGAGACAAAAAATCAAGGAGAACAGTTAGTTTATCAGACAGAAAAACAAATGAAAGATTTGGAAGATAAATTAAGTGAAGATGATAAAAAAGATCTTAATGATGCTTTAGATCAATTAAAAGCAGCAAACGCTTCAGGGAATACTGAGGACATCAAGAAAGAAATTGAAAACATCAATGCTGTGTGGAGTTCTAAATCTTCTAGTATGTATGCAAATTCTACAGAAGGTACAGAACCTCCTATGCAAGAAGCTACAAACTCAAAATCTTCATCTGAAAAGAAAGATGATAAAAAGATTGAAGATGCAGATTTTGAAGTTGTTGATGACTAGATTTTAGATTTTTTATTAGGCTATTAATAGTTAGTTTTTAAACAAATGAATAGCCTAATAACAAAAATACTTAGAACATTCTTTAGTATAATTATCACATTTATTCTATGTATAATTATCGTTACCATTTC
>DASCOP010000040.1:0-2197 GCA_036012065.1 Fidelibacterota bacterium | reverse complement strand
TTTCCTTAAATTATGTGAAACAATCTTTTGAAAAAAACATGTTTAATGCAACAAAAATTATAATATCTGCTTTAGTGATCTTTATTGCGTCTGAAATTGCTAAAAGAGATACGCTTGTAGGTGCGATTATTGTATCGCTACCCTTAATATCCTTATTATCTATTATATGGATATATATTGAAACACGCGAGGTGGAACGAATTATAGCTTTCTCTTATGGTATATTCTCAATGCTAATGCCCTCGTTATCTTTCTTTCTTACGCTGCCATACTTTTTGAAAAAAAATATATCATTTAGCCTAAGCCTTGCAATGTCTATTGCAATAATGGTTGTGCTATACTTTGGTCTAGCAACACTGTATAAAAAAATAGGTTATGTTGTGTAAATCAGCAATTAGTGTTGATGCCCACCACCATACATATTCATTAGAAGATACAATACTCCAATAAGAATAATGATTGAGGCTGCTAGTAAATTAGTATTAAAACGTTGATTGACAGCGTTTAAACGATCACTAAATCTTTCTTTAAATAACAGAAATAGCACCATAATACCAATTAATGTTAAGGCAATTCCTAATACGTATACCAAAATGCTTGAGTAAAGAGTTGTACTGTCATTGCTAAACTTAGTAGAGGCAATTAAAAGAACTGCTACCGCAGATGGACATGGAATTAATCCAGCTACCATCCCTGTAACAAATGGGCTTGAAAATTTAGATTCATTAAAGTGAAAATGCATTGGTTCATCGCAATCTTCATCATGTTCATGACGTACTTCTTTTAATGCTCTATATAATAAATATAATCCTAAGCAAATAATAAACGATGGTCCAATAGTTTGCAATATAGGAAAAGTATCATTACCTGCTTTAAGTAAAAATGCTAAGAAAGAAAATAGAAGGAAATGAATTAAGATTAATCCTGATATAAGTTGTGCTGCACCAGAAAAGCGCATTGAACCACCTGTCATATAAGCTAAGATTAGAGTTTTGCCATGGCCTGGCTCTAATGCATGAAACATTCCCAATATAAAAATAACAGAAAAAGTAAAATTATTATTTAATGTTGTCTCTAAAAATGTAATCCATTCATGCATATTTATTATTTCCTCTCTTTCCTTGGAACAGGATCATATCCACTCTTTGACCAAGGATGGCATTTCAATATTCTTCTTAATGCTAAATAACTTCCTTTAAAAGATCCCCACTCTTTAATCACATCAATTGCATATTGGGAACAAGTTGGCTGATATCTACAATTTGAACCTAATAATGGTGATAAGAAAGTTTGGTATCCCTTAATAAGTGTTACAAAAAATAGGGAGAAGATATTTTGCATACAATTACTTCTTCTCGAAATCTTTATATAGCATGCTGGTTTGAATATCTTTATTCCCTTGATATTTACCGCTTTGATATGGAGTGTAATCTCCTTCAACAGAGTGATAAAAAATTTGACATATTTCTATTGATGGATAAATCTTTATTGGTTGTACACAAAATATCTCTAGAGTCCAATATCCTTTAAATCCTACATCACCAAATCCCGCTGTTACATGAACAAAAAGTCCTAATCTACCAACAGAAGATCTTCCTTCTAACATTGGAACAAGATTATGTGTTTCTGTGTATTCCATTGTTCTTCCAAGATACAGTTTTCTACTATCTAACAACAATCCATCCTCTGGAATAGTAATTTTCTTTGCAGGATTGTCCTTTTTCATGTCTAATACAGGTGTATCATATACTAATAGTTCATTATGCAATCTTAGATTGTAACTATTCGGATTAACTTGATTTTCATTGAAAGGATCGATTAAAATATCCTGTCCTTTTCTTTCAATAATTTCTTTTCCTGATAAAATCATAATACTGGCTCTAGATTATATATTTTTTTTTATGTTACAAAGTAATTTTTGTATCTTACGATATGGATTTTATACTATGGTGGCAAACTTTACCTTCAAAGATGGATCCAACGTTATTAACGATTGGCTCTCTATCAATTTATTGGTACTCTACAATGTATCTTGCTGCATTTGGTGTCGTTTACTTGCTCTGCAGTAGAAAAATAAAAAATCAAACCTTTACAAAGATCAACGTGGCACAATTAGAAGATTTATTATCTTGGATGTTAATTGGATTGTTAGTTGGAGCACGTTTAGGATATGTCCTCTTCTATAATTTAGATTATT
>DASCOP010000039.1:0-14080 GCA_036012065.1 Fidelibacterota bacterium | reverse complement strand
ATTCTTCAACAGTAATTACTCCATCTTTACCTACTTTATCCATTGCTTCAGCAATTTTTGAACCAATTTCCTGATCATCATTTGCTGAAATTGTAGCAACTTGTGCAATTTGTTTAGAATCAGGAATATCTTTAGACATTTTTGATATAAAATCAATTATTCCTTCTTTAGCCAAGTCTATTCCTTTTTTAATTTCCATAGGATTTGCTCCAGCAGTAACATTCTTCAGTCCTTCTGAAATTATAGATTGAGCAAGCACTGTAGCTGTAGTTGTTCCATCTCCTGCTACATCAGATGTTTTAGATGCAACTTCTTTCACCATTTGTGCGCCAACATTTTCTAATTGATTTTCAAGTTCTATCTCTTTAGCAACTGAAACTCCATCTTTTGTCACAGTTGGTGAACCAAACTTTCTCTCAATCACTACATTTCTACCCTTTGGTCCCAGAGTTACTCTTACTGCATTTGCAAGCTTATCTACGCCACTTTTTAAGGCTGCGCGAGCTTCTGTATCGTATGCTATATCTTTAGCCATTTTATAATCTCCTTTAAAGTATTGCTAGTATGTCACTTTCTCTCATAATCAGAAGTTCTTTCCCTTCATGACTGATTTCAGTGCCCGAATATTTTCCATATAAAACCTTATCGCCTGCTTTTACAGCCATAGTGTCGCTCTTACAGCAGTCACAATCTTTACAACAACTGCAATTACAAGACTTTCCTGTGCCAACAACAAGCACTGTTCCTTGTTGAGGTTTTTCTTGTGCTGTATCTGGCAGAATAATTCCACTTGCTGTTTTCTCGTCAGCAGCCATTGCTTCTACAACAACTCTGTCTTCAAGTGGTTTAATTTTTAGAGCCATTTTTCCTCCATTATTTAATTTATTTTATTAAAAAATTTTGCGGTTGAATTTTAGCATAAATACTATGAAATATCAAACTAAATATTACTTTCCTGTACTTCCAAAGCCACCTTCACCTCTGCTAGATTGAGATAAATCTTCTACTAACTCAAATTCAATTGGTGAGCTATCGACGGCTACTAACTGAAAATATCTCTCTCCGTTTTTCACGTGATAATCTTCGCTATATATATTGTCTACCATTCCTACGAGCTCTCCTCTATAGCCGCCATCAATTAGTCCAATCGAATTAGCTAATCGAATAGGTGTTTTAGATATACTAGATCTAGGAAATAGATAATATGCTTTATTATCTAAATTTTCACAGGCAATCTGTAAATGGATAGGTTGTGTAGAGTTGCCAGGAATTACTTGATCATCAACAACAAACAAGTCTAATCCAGCGTCGCCCGTATGAAAATGTGAATGATTTTCATATAGAGCTTTTACTTTATCATTAAAAGGTTTAATTCTTAACTTCATTTCTATGTATTACTGTGCGAATAGGGTATGGAATTTCAATATTCTCCTCTTGGAAACGCTTATGAAGCTTTTTAATAAATGCATTCAGAATAACATTATGATCTCCAAACTTCTTTCCTTGAAAATAAATGAAGAAATTGATACTTGAGCCAGCAAATTCTCTAAATCGAATTGTTGGTTTATAATCCTTACTAACACAGTCTAATTCATCATAAATATTTCCTGCTACTTCTAGAGCCACTCTTTCTACATGATCTAAGTTGCTATCATAAGACACGCCTACCTGTATTGGGACTCTGAAAGCTGCATCCATAGAAGTATAATTTTTTGATATTGATCCAGATAGAACTGAATTTGGGATAGATATTACATTATTTGCCCTTTCTTGTATCGTAGTGTATCGCCATCCAATATTTTTTACATATCCTTGGTATCCATTGTCCAGCTCAACATAATCTCCTTCTTGCATTGTTTTACTCAATAAAATATTAATTCCACCAAACAGGTCTGAAAGAGTGTCTTTCAAAGCTAAAGACACTGCCAAACCACCAACACCTAGGGCAGTGATAAGTGGAGTAATCGATATTCCAAAAGACTGTAAAATAAATAAAAATCCCAATGAAAAGACTGATACGTTAATTAATCCTTTAAAAATTCCTGTAGAAGGAAGAGAACTATTATTCTTTGACCATACATCTAATAGTCCTAAAACAATTTTTGAAGCTGTGAAACTAATAGAAATGATTAAAAATGCTGAAATAATTTTTTGAATTAATTGTTCAGGTCCAGGAATATCAGCATTGCCAATTGCCATTGAAGTAAAAGCCAAGAAAAACCAGAGGACGATTACTGAATCTATAGCATCGATTATCACATCATCGCTTTTCCATTCATTCTTTCTTGAGAGAGACTTTAATCTTGAGATTAAGAATCTCTTAAAAATAATACCAAGCAGTATTCCAAGGGCAATGGTTATAATTGGCTCTATCCAAACCATTAAAACTTCAGGAATATAATTTTCTAAATTCATGAGAGTACTTTACACATAAAACTTTAATTGGTCAAGCAATGTACAATTATATTTTTGGATCAATCCAATCACCATTTTCTTTAATTAAATGAATTAATTCATCAACAGCATCTTCGCTGCTAATATTTTTTTTAATTATATCTTGACCTTTATAGAGAGAGATTAATCCAATACCTGAACCTACATAGCCATAGTCTGCATCAGCCATTTCTCCAGGTCCATTTACAATACACCCCATTACTGATATTTTAAGACCTTTAAGATGGCTAGTATGCTTCTTTACAAGCGCTGTCGTTTCCTGTAAATCAAACTTGGTTCTTCCGCATGATGGACATGATATATAATCAGTCTTAAAAATTCTAGTTCTAGTATTTTGAAGTATTGAAAAGTTTAACCCATTAATCTGTTCTGAATATTCTTTTGATTCTATCCATAAACCATCCCCATATCCTTCAAGCAAAAGAGATCCAAAATCAATCGAGATATCTACTGCAATTTCTTCAAAATCCTCTTTATTGTACTCTCCTGTCAGAATAACTGGATTTACAATATTTTGATTTTCAAAAAAATTAAAACTTTTCCTCATATCATAACTACTATATCCATCAATATTCAATACAAAAACAACATTTGAAGGTAGTGAACTCACTATAGAGTTAGTTAGCCTTTTCATATCTAATTGTACGAAATTTACTTCTTCAGATTGGTAATCTGATTTTCTATAAGACTGCAACGATTCAAAGAAGGGAAATATATTCTTACTATTTTTATCAACCCAGATAGTATGGGGTACAATATATCTTTGATTGCTATCGTCTTGAATAGCACTTTCTGAGTAGATATAATCAGGATGACATCCTTCAAAAGCTGTTTGAGAGCTTGAAATTACTATTGGCACATTACTCCCTCCAATATTAGAGCATCCATCTGTAAATCTTTTTAAATATGATACTGATCTAGGATCTTCATAGTCAATTGCATGTTTAGTAGAGAGACTATCAATTTTCCTAAGAATTTTATCTGCAACAGGAATTTCAAACTCAGGGTCTTCAGTAAGAGATACTCTAATTGTATCTCCAATACCTTCTGACAATAACGTGCCGATACCCAAAGCTGACTTAATCCTGCCATCAATACCATCTCCTGCCTCTGTCACACCTAAATGTAGAGGGAAATGCATATCTTCCAAGTCCATCTTATATACTAATAATCTATAGGCATGAATCATTATAAGGGGGTTACTGGCTTTCATAGATAACACAACCTGATTGAAATCATTTTCCTTGCAGATCCTTAGAAACTCTAATGCTGATTCTACCATACCTAACGGAGTATCGCCAAAACGATTCATTATTCGATCAGAAAGAGATCCATGGTTCGTTCCAATCCTTATTGCCGTATTATTTTCTTTACAAATATCGATCAGTGGTACAAATTTATCTTTAATCTTTTTTATCTCTTTGGCATAGGTAATATCGTCATATTCTTTAACCTTAAATCTCTTTCTATCAACATAATTTCCTGGATTAATTCGAACTTTCTCAACGATTCTAGCAGCAGTAAGTGCAGCTTTAGGTGTAAAATGTATATCAGCAACAAGAGGGATCTCATATCCTTTTTCTCTAATTGCAGACTTAATGTCCTGCAAGTTTTCAGCTTCATTAGTATTGGGAGCTGTAAATCTTACCAACTCTCCTCCAGCATCAATAATTCTGATTGCCTCTTCAACGCTCGCGTTAGTATCTAACGTTGAAGCCGTAGTCATAGATTGTGTTTTAATAGAGTGATTACTTACGATATTGACAGTGCCAACTTTTACGCTAACAGTTTTTCTTCTCATTTTTATCTAATCTTAAACGTTGTAAGAGATAATAAAGCAAATAGGATTCCAATAAGCCAGAATCGGATTATTACTCTTGATTCAGGCCATCCCTTAAGCTCAAAATGATGATGCAATGGTGCCATTAAAAATAGTTTTTTTGGAGAGCCATACTTCTTCTTTGTCCACCGATAATAAATTACTTGCAAAATTACTGACAATGTTTCCATAACAAATACTCCACCAACAATAATTAGTAGAACTTCTTTCTTTAATAGTATAGCTAATGTTCCAAGTGCTGCACCAGTTGAAAGCGATCCAACATCTCCCATAAAAATTAGTGCTGGCCTTGCATTAAACCATAGAAATCCTAGACATCCACCAAAGAATGCAGCAGCAAATATAGTTAACTCACTTGCTAATGGAATATAAGCAATATTTAAATAATCAGAGAAATCTACCCTACCAGATATATATGAAATTATTCCAAATACAGTCATAGAGATTGCAAGTAATCCCGAAGCTAACCCATCAAGACCATCGGTCAGATTAACAGCATTAGATGTTGCTGAAACAACGAGAATAATGAAGGATGCATAAATAAGTGGATAATAAAAATTAATTGATACATTCTTTAAAAATGGTACAAATGTTGATAGTGTATAATCACCATA
Organism: Fidelibacterota bacterium; assembly: GCA_036012065.1. GTDB lineage: Bacteria > Fidelibacterota > Marinisomatia > Marinisomatales > Marinisomataceae > Marinisoma. The sequence goes on along the minus strand of DASCOP010000039.1, from coordinate 9,172 downwards.
AACATTTGACTGGATAATAATATAAGAAATAAGGATTCCAAGCGCTGATTGTGCAATTAATTTATATCTTCCTTTTAATCCACCTTTTTTCTTTTTAACAGATTTTAGATAATCATCATAAAAACCAATACATCCCATCCAGAGCATTGAAAAACAAATAATTTGTATAAATAGATTGCTGATATCGGCAAAAAGTAAAGTGGGTATGATGGTTGCAAAAATAATAAGCACTCCACCCATCGTAGGTGTACCTTGCTTTTTATGATGACTTTCTGGACCATAGTCTCCAATTGACTCTCCGACTTGTAATTCTGTGAGCTTCCTAACAATCACTGGACCAAAAATAAAACTAATCAACAAAGAGAGAATTGCGCTAGCGCCTGCTCTAAATGTAATATACTCAAATAGATTCAAGAAACTAAAATAATCTTTAAATGGTTCTAATATTTCATTTAGCATAACGTATAATATCTTCTATTATTGTATCTAATTCCATACTTCGAGACCCTTTTAGTAAAACTACATCATTTTCCTTCATTTGACTGCAAAGCTCATTAAATAAGGCCTCTTTGGTATCAAAATGTAGTTGTATTGGAACTGCATTACTATCATTAATCGTGTTTTTTGTTAAATCGCCATAACACATTATTGTATCAACTTTTCCTGAACAATAACTTCCAATTTCTTCATGAAATCTGGCCTCATCATTGCCAAGCTCTTTCATGTCTCCAAAAATAAATATTTTTTTTCCTTTATTATCGTATCTTGCAATATTATCAATAGCAGCTTTTACAGACTCTGGATTTGCATTATATGTATCATCAATTAACATAATACCTCTAGATAAAAAACAAGTTTGTCCTCTTCCTTTTGGCAAAACAAAGTCGTCTATTATTCGAGAAAATTCTTCTCTATCGCTTTTACCTATAAGATCTTTACAAACTTCATAAGTAAGAGAAGCATTTTTTAAGAATACTTCATTGTTTGCGAGAGGATGATTAGATAGAGTGATTGAAGTATCTATTTCATTACCATAATACCCTTTATTAGAATGGTTAAAGATAGATTTCTTCTCTTGACGAATATTATCGATTGATCCAAAACCTTCTAAATGAGCACCAGAAATATTTGTTACAATACCTATATCTGGCTTAACAATAGATGACAAATAATCAATATCTCCCACTTGATTTGCGCCAAGCTCTAAAACATAGATTTGTGAAGAACTATTTGGGAAAGAAAATATAGTCAAAGGAACCCCAATCGATGTGTTAAAATTTCCTTCTGTTTTAGAAACATTATGTCCACTCTTAATAAGAACATGTGCAATCAAATCTTTTGTGGTCGTTTTACCATTACTTCCAGTTATAGCAATGGTTTTTCCATCAAAATCAGCCATCCACTTAGAACAAATCCCTCCAATAAACTCTATCGCATTATCAACTGTAAAAACATTATCGCTATCGTGTACAGATTCAGTGATTGCATAAATTGCGCCATTAGATAATGCTTCGTCAATGAAATCAGATCCATCAAAGTTTTCTCCTTTGATTGCTAAGAATAAATCATTCTCTTGAACATCTCGACTGTCCGTAGTAATCCCTTCAACCAAAGAAAGATTATCCGTATTAAGTGAATCAGACAGATAGCTAAAGAATAAATTAACTTCAGTGATATCAACTCTCATAAAATTCCTCTATAATTTTTCTATCAGAATAATATAATTTTTTACCGCTAATTTCTTGATACTCTTCATTGCCTTTTCCAAAAATAACTAGGATATCAGAATCAATTAGATCCGTTAATGCAGCTATCAAACCTAATTCTCTATCATCAAATACTGTACAGATTTCTTTTGAAAATCCCTTCATAACTTCACTATTAATATCATCAATATCATCAAACCTTGGATTGTCTGGGGCTAAATAACATTGAGTTGCAAAACCCTCCACTGCTTTTGCCATCTCTGGTCTTTTTGATTTATCTCTATTACCACCAGCACCAAATAAAACCTTAATATTCTTATCATGATAAACATCTCTAAGGGATTTTAAAACATTGGTATAAGCATCTGGAGTATGTCCATAATCACTGATAATGATAGCTGGCCCTTTATTAGATATAACCTCATATCTTCCCGGAATAGATTTGCATGAAGCAATGCCATCTCTAATAGCATTTACATCAACTCCTATTTTAAAAGCAATGCTAGCAGCCAAGATAATATTCTCAAGATTGTATTTTCCTACCAATTTTGAAGAAATATCTATAGAAGTACCTTTAAAATTAAAAGTAGCGCTAGCCCCTTTATGATCTAAGGTAAAATCGGAGCAATAAAAATCAGCTTTATTGCTATTGAGAGATATATTGTGAGTATTCGGGTACTCATTGCAGATATCTTTTCCATAACTACTATCACTAAGTATTAAACTTGAACCGCTATCCTTTATCAACCCAAATAATTTTTTCTTTTCATTAAAATAATTATCAATTGTACCATGATAATCTAAATGATCTAAGGTAAGATTGGTAAAACCTGCAAAATCAAATCTAAGACTATCAATCCTTTTTTGAGATAAAGCATGTGATGATACTTCCAGTATAGCAAAATCATACTTTTTCTCTACCGCTAGACTAAGAACTTTAAAGATATTTACAGAATCAGGTGTAGTTAGGCCGAAATCTTCATTCACTATATTTGGAATAATACCCAGAGTGCCTATTTGTAAAACTTTTTTTCCATGAGACTCTAGAATACTCTTCAAAATGAGAGTTGTAGAAGTCTTACCATTAGTACCTGTCACCCCAATAAGTTTAATTTTATCTTGAGGATTGTTGTAAAAATTAGCCGCAATCTTTCCTAATGATTCTCTGGCACTCTTCACCTTGAGAATCTTGTCGGTATGTTCAATACCATTTGAGTCGCTAATCACGCATATTGCCCCATTATCTAGGGCTTCATCTATAAAACTATTGCCATCAAACTTAGATCCGTTAATAGCAATAAATATAAATCCAGGACCAATTTCTTTTGAATTTGTAGTAATTCCTAATACGTGCTTATGAAATAATGAATTATCAAGATCTACGACGCCGTGTAACGCTTTATTTAGTTCGATTGGGATCATATATTGTGTTTTGTTCAGTGTCAGGTCTATATGAAGGAGCATGCATATAACGAATATAGTCATTAATATCTCTTTGGTCCCACGCGTCTTTAAAATAATTATCTACATCTATATAACCTTTTCTAGAATTATAATAACTAAACTTTTCAAATGAAGTATTAAAAAACCCACTTGAATATGATTCATTATTTTCAATCAACCATTTACTTGCTTCTGACCAACCGACTATTCCTCTATCAAGATATAGTGTTGTAGCACGGCCAGTAGGTAGATAAAACCCTTTATTATTTTTGCGTTCAAATCGATCATATTTAGGAGCATTTAATTTTAGAGAATTAGACACTACATCTAACTTCAAAAATTCACTTAAAGTGTTGTTCGTGTTAATATCAGCAACTAACATAAGCTCAAGATCAGTCATTTCATCTGATAAAGAAGCTGGAATAGAAACATTCTTCTTCTCAACATCATCCTGACCCATCAGAATAGAAGATAAGAGCACAATAAAGACATATTTACTCATCGAGTGTTACCTTTTTTCTATTTTTCTTCAATACTGATCTCTTCTTTTTACTTTCAATCCTTTTAACTTGAGAACTTCTAGAAGGTTTCGTAGCAATTCGTTTTACAGGAATCTTTATATCTGAAAACAAACTCTCCAATCGTTTAATAGCATCTATCTTATTTTTACTCTGAGTTCGATGTGATTGTGCGAGAATAATCACGTCACCATTTTTCGAAATTCTATTCTTATATTGCTCACAAAATCTATCTTTAATATCCTCTGGAATGTCAGAATTTAGGATATTATATCTCAACTGAACAGCAGTAGAAACTTTGTTTACATTTTGACCTCCAGGTCCTCGAGATCTCACAAAAGAAAGGTACAATTCTGATTCTTTAATTTTTATCATCAATTTTTTTCCTAAATTTAATCAAAATTTATGGACAAACTTACAAAACATCGGATTTCGGTATATGGTATTAATGGATGTCATGATGCAATGGAATCTAATCTGGTAGAAATTAATCAGGTTTATCTCGAAAAAAATTCTCCTGCATATAACCATAAAGGGCTCCAAAAGTTGGTTGCAAATATACCTCAAGATAAAGTTGTTATACTTAATGGGGTTAGTTTCAGAGAAAAAATTGATACTAATAGATCTCAAGGAGTATTAATCAAAGCGCAAGTATCCAGTTTCGATTCTCTTCCAACAACAGAAAAAAAGAATGCGTGCTATGTTATCTTAGATCAAGTACAGGATCCTCATAATTTAGGTCAAATACTACGTATTTGCGCAGGAGGAAATGTAGATGGGGTAATTATAACGGATCGAAATAGCGTATCTATGACTAGTGCTGTAGCTCAGGTTAGTCAAGGCGGTTTTGCTAAAATACCTCTCTACTCTGTAGTAAATATCAATCAATCTATTTGGCATTTTAAAGATAATGATTTCTGGATTACAAGTTTTGAAAATAATATCGATTCACAAGATTGGTATTCAATAGATTTAAAAGGTCGTTCAATATTGATTTTCGGTGGAGAAGGTAATGGAGTTAGTAAGCAAGTATTAAAAAATTCTGATTTTACTGCTACTATTCCAATGTCAAATAATATGAATTCTTTAAATGTTTCTTCTGCAGTTAGCGCAATTGTCTATGAACGTCTAAGACAAATACTATCTTAATGCTCAGTAGAGCATTCAGTTGCTAACATTCCACATTCACAAAGCTCTTTTGCAAAGTCTTCGGTGGCTTTCCAAACTCTCCAGACATTCTTATAAGATATCTTCTTAATATCTTCTTCAGAATAACCTCTCTTTAATAAATGATATATTAGATTAGGAAAATCAGAAGGATCTTTTAAGCCATATGGAAGTGTATCTCCTACCCCATCATAATCTGATCCAAAAGCAACATGATCAATGCCAACTAGGTCTACTACATGATCAAAATGATCTGCTACATCAGTCACATCACAGAATACAGGATTTTCTTCAGCAACTTGCTTAGCAAAATCTTTGACTTTCAAGTCGTCAGATGTCAGATTATTGTCTTCCATAAATTGATTTACTACTTCAGAATTTCTGCGACGTTTATCTTGTGATTCTTTTGTAACAAATGATGAACCAAAATTGATTTGTATAACTCCACCATTTTCGGCAAGACGTTTAATCATATCATCGCTCATATTACGTTCAAATCCTGGTGTAAAATGTCTCGCAGATGAGTGTGAAGCAATTGCAGGGACTTGTGTTACATCCATAACTTGGTAAAATGCTTCATCTGATACGTGAGAAATATCAACCATTATACCAACCCTATTCATTTCTTTAACAACTTCTGCGCCAAAATCACTCAGACCATTATGAGTTCTTTCTCCAAGATTATATGAAGAATCACAAATATCATTATCTTCAGAATGTGTTAATGTGATATAACTAATTCCTCTGTCACTGAAATACTGGATATTTGATAAATCACCCTCTAATGGAGCACCGTTTTCCATCCCCATTGGAAGTGCTATTTTTCCTTCGATAAAAATTCTTTCAGCATCTGCAATATTGTGTGCTATTTCAAACTTGTCAGGATGATCTGTTGTAATTTGTTCAACTGTCGAAATTAATTCTTCTGCCATTGCCTTAGCTCCACCAGTAACTTGGTATGTGGCAGGAACATATATCGACATAAAAGGAACGTCTAATCCGCCCTCTTTTGCACGGACATAATCAAAATCTCCTTCAGGAGTTCGAACAGATAAATCTTCATATCCTCCTTTGTGTAAACGCCAAGGAATATCAATATGACCATCAGTAATGATATACTTTTGTGCTAATTCATTTGCTTTCTTCATAAGCTCCTTATCATTGCTATCAGCGCAGTTAGTTAAAATCAGAGTGCTTATAAAAATAAGAACAATTTTTAATGATTTCATACTTGGTTTTCCTTTATCTGTTAATCGGAGGTTAGTAGCGGGAGTAGGATTTGAACCTACGACCTCCGGGTTATGAGCCCGACGAGCTACCAAGCTGCTCCATCCCGCGATCTGTTCGTATAATAAGTAAAAAAAGAAAAAGGGGGAACCTTTTTTTGTAGAAATCATATACTAAAATGAGGAGCAGATTAAAGTTTAAAATTACCTCTTAATTCCTTTCATTTACCCTTGGTTAGGTTTTAGTTTGCTCCTCTGCCATCTAAAACTCTTTTCGGACGAATTCCAATTCCAGTAACAATTACATAAGAAGTAGAATTAATAGTTTTTGCAATTTCATTCACATCAATTGTTCCATGGTCATTGGAGCCAAAGATTAAAACTTCATCTCCGTACTGAATATCGGCTGATCCAATATCAATCATGAGCTGATCCATACAAATTCTTCCCGTAATCTTAAAATTTTGATCTTTAAACTTTACAAATCCATCTACATACCAAGGACGTGGTACTCCATCTGCAAATCCAGCTTGTACAACCGCAATTCTTGTATCCTTTTCAGTAGTATATACTCCGCCATAGCTAATATGGGTTCCTGCTTTGACATCTCTTACCTCCACCACAGGTGCAGTAAAGGTCATGACTGGTTTAATTGGTAAATCTTGCGGCACTTCATCGGATGGAAATCCGCCATAAAGTAACATTCCAACTCTCACCATATTAAATCGAGATTCTGGAAGATTTAAAATGGCTCCGCTGTTACTACAATGAATAAACGTAGGATTGATTTCTAATTTTTCTGCAATTGCTAAGACATCATTGAACTTATTAAGCTGATCATTGGCATAAGAAAGGTCTCCTTCATCTGCCGTTGCAAAATGAGAGTATAATCCTTCGATTTCAATTCCATCAATTTGATTTGCTTTTTGTAAAAATGCTTCTGCTTGTTCTAATGGCACTCCTAAACGTGTCATACCTGTATCAATTTTTAAATGCACCTTAATCAAACCGCCTTGATGAGTTTTCAATGCTTGTAAATCATCAAAGGATGATACATTCAGTGTCAAATTATATTTTACAGCTTCGGAAAGTCTATTTGGATCTAATTTTGAATAGATAAGGATATCACTTGTAATACCTGCATCACGTAATTCAATTCCCTCTTCAAGCGTAAAGACTGCTAAGTACCTTGTCCCTTCTCTTTCTAATACTTTTGAAACCTCCACAGCGCCATGACCATAGCCATTTGCCTTTACTGTAGCCATCACAGGAGTATTTCCTACTTCATTGCTAAGCAAGTGATAGTTTTGTGCTAACTGCTCTAAATCAATGTATACTTTTGGTCCAATATAACTCATTTAGTGCGCCTCATACCAAGATGGTCCAAAACCACAATCAATCTCTACTGGAACATCCAACTCTATTGCATCTTTCATATTTTTTACTACCATTTCTGATACATAATCTAATTCATCTTTATGTACCTCTAAAAGCAATTCATCATGAACTTGTAAAATCAATTTCGATTTTAAATCTTTTTCTTTTAAATCTTTATATATCTTAATCATTGCCAGCTTAATCATTTCAGCTGCAGTGCCTTGGATTGGCATATTGATTGCCATACGTTCAGCTGCATCTCTTCGAATCTTATTTTGGCTATCTGAATCCCATACAGCTCTCTTTCTTCCTAGTAATGTCTGGACAGACTTTTCAGATTTAATAAGTACTTTAGACTTTGCAATATAATCTTCGATTCCTTTATACTTACTGAAATATGCATCTTTTATTTTCTTCGCTTCTCCAAATGGAACATCCAATTCCTTGCTTAAACGAAACGGGCCAGCGCCATACATAATACCGAAGTTTACAATCTTAGCTGTACGTCGCATCTCCGGGAGAACTTGATCATCATTATCAATTTCAAAAATGCTCTTTGCTGTAAAAGTATGAATATCTTCTCCATTATTCAGCGCTTCAATTAAAGCTTGATCTTGGCTCAAGTGCGCCATCACTCTCAACTCTACCTGAGAGTAGTCTGCAGAAAAAATTTGATACTCTGATGACTGAGCCTGGATAGCTTTTCTAACATCTCTTCCGTCTTCTGTTCGAATCGGAATATTTTGAAAATTTGGACTGCTTGAAGAAAGACGTCCTGTCGCTGTCATTGTCTGATTAAAAGAAGAATGAACGCGATTAGATACTGGATTGATATTAGTTGGTATTGGATCAAGATAGGTATTCTTTAATTTGAATAATTTTCTATACTCCAAAACCAATCTTGGTAATTCATGCTTATGTTTTAGCTCTGATAGTACAGCTTCTGCTGTAGAACGTTTCTTAATCATTGGCAACTCTAGTTTGTCAAATAGAATTTCAGCAAGTTGCTGAGAAGAGTTCACATTAAAATCTTGATTTGCTAATGTAGTAATCTCATCGTGAAGCGCATCAATTTTTATGCCAATTTTATCAGAACGTGCTTCAAGATAATCTTTATCAACAAAGATGCCGTTAAATTGCATATCAATCAAAACGGGTAGCAAATCAATTTCTATAGCTTTGAAGTAATTGTATAATTTCTGATTCTTCAGCTCTTTAAGAAAAATTTCAGTCAGTTCGATTACCACATCTGCATCCTCTACTGCATAAAAAGATACATCTTCCAGAGTAACTTGATCCATCGTTATTTGATTTTTACCAGAACCAATTAAATCCTGTATTGGAACCATCTTATAATTGAGATGTGCTAACGATAAATTATCGAGTTTATATGATCTGGCGTTAGGACTAATTAAATGAGCAGCAATCATGGTATCAAATGCAATTCCACTTAAATTAATTCCATGCCGTTTCATAATAAGGGCATCATATTTAATATTTTGTCCTGTTTTCGGAATATTTGGGTTCTCCAATACCGGTTTTAGGACATCAATCGCTACTTCAAGATCATCATCTCCAAATAAATTACTCTCTTTATCTTTGAAATGTATTGGAACGTATACCCCTGTATCTTTTTTCACTGAAAAACTAAAGCCTACAATCTCAGCAAGCATAGGGTTTACAGAAGTAGTTTCTAAATCCACAGATAACCATTCATCCTCTTTAATTGATTTTA
>DASCOP010000038.1:0-3430 GCA_036012065.1 Fidelibacterota bacterium | reverse complement strand
GGTGGAAAAAAGCAAATTCAATAAAATGCCTTTATTTGCAAAAGCCTCCGAAGGTCATATTGGCTTCCAAGGAGATCATGGACTAATATGGTATAAAAATATTCGTATTCGGAGGTTATAAATTGAAACGTCGAGATTTCATTAAACAATCTGCTACAATTACCGGGGGAATTACACTTACTGGACTAGGAAACCCTATTATTCTGGGTTCTAACACAAATAAAACATTTAAAATATCACTTGCCGAATGGTCACTACATCGTTCTTTACAAAGTAAAGAGATAGACCATCTTGATTTTTATTCTATTGCAAAAAATAAATTTGACATTTCAGCGGTTGAGTATGTGAACTCTTTTTTCTTTGATAAAGCAAAAAATCTTACTTATCTCAAAGAAATGAAAATGAGAGCAGATGATCTCGGGATAAAAAGCCTTTTGATTATGTGCGATGGAGAAGGAAATATTGGTGATCCAGATTCGAATAAAAGAACACAAGCAGTTGAAAATCATTATAAATGGGCAGAAGCCGCTCAATATTTGGGATGCCATTCCATTCGCGTGAATGCTCGAAGCTTTGGTACATATAATGACCAAATTGAATTAGCTACCGACGGTTTACGTCGCCTTACAGAATTTTGTGATACATTGGGCATCAACACAATTGTTGAAAATCATGGTGGACTTTCATCCAATGGCAAATGGTTATCCGCTGTTATGGAAAAAGTAGATCATCCTCGCGTCGGTACCCTGCCAGACTTTGGTAATTTTAAACTTGAAGAAGACAAGTGGTATGACCGATATAAGGGGATGAAAGAAATCATGCCATATGCAAAAGCTGTTAGTGCTAAAAGCCATGAATTTGATAAGCATGGCAATGAAACCGGGACTGATTATTTTAAAATGATGAAGATTGTTCTAAACGCAGGTTATCATGGGTATGTCGGAATCGAATATGAAGGTACTCGTCACAGCGAGATGGAGGGCATACAGCTTACACTTGATTTATTGAAAAAGGTAAGGTCTATGAAAGGCAGACGGCTTTAAAATTCAAGTTTTTGACTTTCTACTATAAATTTGAATTGCTGAACATGGTTCACCAAAATAAATATTTTTTGCATAATTAGATAAATGTGATGCAATAATCAAATATGCCCATGTAGGGACCGGTACCTCAGCACAACCTTTAATCATTACTTTTTTATCTCTAAATGATTCCCAATTCATTCCTGCAATCTGTGAACGAAATTCTTTTTCTTTAATCATTCCTTCTGACAGGAAATCATCTAAAAGGATAGTTTCCATTAACTTAGTTTCTTGATTGTTTCGTTTAATTTTTCAATAAAAATATCGACTTCTTCGATAGTGTTATAAACATAAAAACTAATTCTTGCGCAAGATGAAATATTTAAAGATTTCATGAGAGGTTGACAGCAATGATGACCCGATCGAATAGCGATTCCTTCATAATCGAGTAGCTGTGCGATATCTAATGAAGCAATATTATTAATATTAAAGCTAATGGTTGATGTTCTTTCTGGCGCATTACCATAAATCGTGATCCCATCCACTTTGTACATTTTTTCTAATGCATATTGAAAAACAGTTTCATATTCTGATGGATATAAGTTTAAAAAATCAATTGCTGCTCCCATTCCATATACCTGTGCAGATGGAGGAGAACCAGCTTCAAATTTATGTGGAAGACAACTCCAACTAGATTTTTCCATAGTAACATCTCTAATCATTCCACCGCCAGTCTGGTAAGGATCCATATCTTCAAGAATCTCTGTCTTACCATAAAGTACCCCTACGCCTGTTGGACCTAACATTTTATGAGCTGAAAACACGAAAAAATCACAATCTAATTCTTTAACATCTATTTTAAGATGAGGGGCACTTTGGCATCCATCTAATAATACCAATGAACCATTTTTATGTGCTTTATCAATAATAGTTTTTGCCGGATTAATGGTTCCAAACACATTCGATACGTGAGTAAAGCTCACAATTTTTACCTTATCATTTAATGCATTATCTAATTCTTGCAAATCAAGCGTACCATCTTTGGTTGATTTGATATATTCAATTTTAGCACCTGTTTTATCACAGATTATTTGCCAAGGGACAATATTGGAGTGATGCTCCATATCTGTAAGAAGTACGATATCCCCTTTTTTTAAATTTTTAAAACCCCAAGCATTTGCTACAAGATTAATTGACTCAGTAGCGCTTTTTGTAAACACAATAGATTCTGAGCTATCTGATCCAATAAATTTAGCCACTTTTTTTCTTGTATTTTCATAGGAATTGGTTGCTTTCTCGCCTAATTCATAAACACTCCTATGAATACTAGCACCATATTCTTGATAGAATAGTATTTCTGAACCAATTACAGATACAGGTCGTAATGATGTTGCAGCACTATCAAGATAAATAAGATCTTTGTCACGATTTTTTTCGCGAAGAATAGGAAACTGTTCTCTTATTTTTTGAATATCCATATTTAATACAATCCAAGTTGTAATTTTGCCGCATCAGACATCATATCTTGGTTCCATTGTGGTTCCCATACTAATTCGACATCTACATTTTTAGCACCACTTAATGCTGATAGTTTTTCTTTAACTTCATCAGCAATAACAGGGCCCATACCACATCCAGGAGCAGTTAAGGTCATTTGTATACTAATATTTACCCCATCTTCTTCTTCTTTAATTTCTGTATTGTATACAAGGCCTAGATCGACAATATTGACAGGAATTTCAGGATCGTAGCATGTATGTAATACATTCCAAATTTCTTCTTTATTAGCAAAGTTATTAGAATCTATTGATCGTTTTTCTTCTCCGATAGCTTCACCATCAATTCCTTTGACTTGATACATATTTCCTTCAACAATAATAGTAAAATTATCTCCCAAAGATTGAGAGATGATACCAGTCATTCCTTTAGTCAGGAGAGTCTTTTGTCCATCAGGTACACTGAATACATAGACATCATCTTGAATTGTGAATTCTTTATTCATTTGTTAATTCTTTCTTAATAAATAGCATAGCTCCAATAAATCCATTCTGTCTTTGACTAGAAATCGTTGGTCCTATATTAAGCCATTCAAAAATCTTTATAGGTTCATCAAAATCATTAATAAAATCAATAATATTCTTTTTTTCTTGATTATTGAAACCAACTTGTAATACTCTGAGTAGCCCCTTAACTATTGCACTTTCAGAATCAACAGTGAACGTAATATTATCCTCATCTACAATATTAATCCATGTTTGCGATGTACATGCATGCACTTTATTTGCTTCTGTTTTATGCTTTTCATCGATTTGATTAATTTTTTTACCTAAATCAATAAGATAGACTAATCTATCTTGACCATCAAGTGTCGCAAATCCTTCTCTAATAGGAGATAGTTTTTCAATTAT
>DASCOP010000037.1:0-6666 GCA_036012065.1 Fidelibacterota bacterium | reverse complement strand
AGAGCATTTTTTAAATTGATAACCAATTTTTTTTCTATTAACATTCACACATGTTCAATAAAAAGTCAGCATCTGAACTAAGACGACAATTAGAGCAAGAAGCGTTTAAGCGTATTACTTGTTCTTTTTATCGATATATAGAGGTCAAAAACCCTGAAGATTTTCGTGATCATCTATATGAGCAGTTTTCGCATCTAAATATCTTGGGTAGGGTTTATGTTGCTAGAGAGGGTATTAATGCTCAAATAAGCGTTCCTGAGCATAAATGGAGCATATTTGAGGATTATATTGAGTCAGAATCTCTACTAAGTGGTGTAAAATTGAAAAAAGCAGTCCAAGAAGGTAATTCATTTATCAAATTAAAGATTTTAGTTAAAAATGAAATCGTTGCTTACGGTGTAGATAAAGATAGTTATGACATGAATCATACCGGCCAACATTTATCGGCTAAGGAATTTAATAAATCTATTAAAGACAAAGATTCTGTTGTAGTGGATATACGTAATTATTATGAGAGCGAAGTAGGGAAGTTTGAAAATGCAATTATACCAGATGTTCATCGTTCTCAAGAATTACTACCAGCAGTCGCAGAATTACTAGTAGATGACCATGATAAAAAGATTCATTTATATTGCACTGGGGGGATTCGTTGCGAAAAAGCCAGTTCTTATCTTCTAAAAAAAGGATTTAAGGAAGTTTACCAATTAGATGGGGGTATTATTCAATATGCTCATGACATCAAAAAAGAGAATCTTCCATCGTCTTTTATTGGAAAGAACTTTGTATTTGATAATAGATTAGGAGAAAAGATCACTGACGATATAATTGGAAAGTGTCATCAATGTCAGAAAGTATGTGATCAACATACAAATTGTAGTAACGATGCATGCCATATCTTGTTTATTCAATGCGAACAATGTGCAGAAAAATATGACAAATGTTGTTCAGATGATTGTAGAGATTTCAATGCCTTAGATATGGAAGAACAAAAAAAATTAAGAAAAAATGTAGATAAAAAAGTTTCTAGCGCTAAATTATCCACGAAATTTAGACCAAAACTATATAAACTATTTAATTATTGGAAATAAACATATGTCACTAATAGATAAAATAAAAGAAACATTCACTACACCAATCTCAGTTAGCTATAAAGAGAAGAAAGAATATAGTAAGCTGGATATGATTGTATTGAATCCTGTTTTTCTTTTTCTGTTAGTTGCTTTTTCCACATGGTCAGCATGGGATGTATCAAGACCTAAAACATCTTCAGTAGCTGATGCTGCACTAAGCAATGCAATGGTTTATTTTGAGCAAGGAGACTTTGATAATGCAGTCTTACAACTAGAATCTGTTGTTGACAATCATAAAGGAACTTCCTCTGCAAGTCAGGCAAAATTTTATTTAGGTAGAACTGCATTTATCAATGGGAATCACGATAAAGCAATTGTTTTGTTATCTGAATGCGTTGGAAAACTTGAATATTCTACATTAAAAACAGAGGCATATATTATGCTAGGTCAGCTTGATTCTGATCTAGATAATGCTTTAAAGTTTTTTAATAAAGCACAAAAAAATGCATTATCTGAGAATGAAATAACTTATATCTCTATCCTAAAAGCAAAGCGTTTAACTATTGAAGGTAAAAAAGCAGAAGCGTTGAAGATATTAGATCAAATAGATACCGAAAATAATACATATGAAGAGCTATTTGAAGAGGTATATGGGGTTGCATTAATTTTAAACTAAGTTTCTTGTTTAAAAGGTTTTTAATAAATATATTTACGCAGTATTTGAATGGGCCACGGCCCATTTTTGTTATAATAAAAAAAATATAAGATTTGAAAGGTTGACATGATAAACAGAGATTTAATTGATATTTTTATTGAATTAGCAAGAGAAAAGAACATTGAACGTTCTGAGTTAGGAACAATTATTGAACAGCTCTTTTTATTTATTATTGATAAAGAGAAAGGTGAATCTGATAATTGTAGTGTGATTGTGAATCTAGATAAAGGTGAGATTGAAATTTATGTAGAGAAAACAATTGTTGAAGAAGTTGATGACGATCACTTTGATATTACGCTAGAAAGAGCTCTAGAGCTTGAACCAGAATTAGTAGACCTAAAGTTAGGTGACACTTTTGTAGAGGTAATTGATCCTGCAAGATTTGGCAGAAGATTGGTTGCAAACGCAAGACAGTTTTTAAACAAAAGAACCCGCGAAGTACAACAACAATATATCTATGAAGATTATGTACAAAGAATCGGTGAGGTTATTATTGGTACTGTACATCAAGTACATAGAGAAAATACCTTTGTAAATATAGAACAAACTGAGCTAAGAATGCCTCGAAATGAACAGATCTTCTCAGAAAGATTCAGAAGAGGAGATACAATTAGAGCGCTTGTTAAAGCGGTAGAGGTCACTCCTAAAGGTCCAGATATTCTTATATCTAGAAGTGATGATTTATTTCTTTATAAACTATTTGAAATGGAAGTTCCTGAAATTGAAGATGGCATTATTGAGATCAAAGGAATTGCTAGAAAACCTGGAGAGAGAAGTAAAATTATTGTCCATTCTATTGATAAACGAATTGATGCGGTTGGTGCTTGTGTCGGCATGAGAGGAAGTCGTATCCAATCTGTGGTAAGAGAATTAAACAATGAAAAGATTGACATTGTTAATTACACAGAAAAATCAGAAGTGTTTATTACTAGAGCTTTATCGCCAGCTAAGCCAGTGGATTTATATATAGATGATGATAGAAAGTATTGCGTTGCTATATTTGATGAAGGCGGTCTAGAAAATGCAGTTGGTAGAAGTGGAGTAAATATCAATTTAGCTTCAAAGTTAACTGGATATACAATTGATGCGTATACCAAGAAAGAGTATGAAGATGTATTATTAAATCAAAAAACTAATCTTGATACATTCAAAGGTATTAAAAAGAGCGTATTAAAGAAGTTGGCTAACGCAGATATTCTTAGCGTTGCAGATTATCTAGGAGCAAAAAAGTTTATACTAGTAGATGAGCTTGAGCTTAGCACTGATGAGATTGACTCTATTAGTTCTGTTGTAAATGAGTTTATTAGTAAGAATGATGAGCCAGAAGAAGAGAAAGAAACACCAGCTGAAGAGGTTGTTGAAGCGATTGTTGAAGAAGTTGCAAAAGAAACACCAGCTGAAGAAGAAGTAGTGGAAGAAGCCCCAGCAGAGGAAGAAACACCAGCTGAAGAAGAAGTAGTGGAAGAAGCCCCAGCAGAGGAAGAAACACCAGCTGAAGAAGAAGTAGTGGAAGAGGAAAAATAAATAAATGACTGACTCTATTAGAATCTTTCAATTAGCAAAAGAGCTAAACATATCTCACACTGATATTGTGAATTTTCTCAAAGAAAAAGGCATATCTGTCACAAGTCATATGTCACCGATTGACGGAAAAACTCAACAAATAGTATATACTGAGTTTGCTAAAGATAGACAGTCAGCAGAACGAGACAGAAAAGAGCAAGTTAGAAAAGAGATTCACGACTCTAAAGTTGTGATGGAAACAAAATCTGTTAAAAAGTTTAAGATTTTATCAATTCAAGATCAAAGAGATCAAGCTAAACCTAAAAAAATTGAAGCTAAAGATATCAAAGAAGATAAGAAGACATCTAAAGATACCAAATCAGAGAAAGACGTAGAGAAGAAAGCACCAAAAAAGAAATTAAGAAAAATTACACTTAGAGAATCTGTTTCACCTCAAGACAAAAAAGAAATTAAAAAAGACAAAGAAGCAGTTAAGAAGGATACTTCTGCAGTAAAAAGACTTAAAAAGACATTAGCGTCTATGGATTCTAGTCCAAAAAAGAAATCATATAAGAAAGCCAAGAAAGATTCAGATAATATTGATACGGGCGATACCACAAGAGTCGTAGAATTGGCAGAATATGCTAGCATTGATGAGATCGCAAAAGTATTGGATGTGAACACCAGTGAAGTGATTGGAAAATGTTTACAAATGGGTATTTTGGCCACTGTTAATCAAAGGTTAGAGTGGGATGTTATTGAATTAATTGCTGGTGAGTATGAAGTTGAATTAAAGAAGCACGAAGAAGTTGTAGATGATTTGTTTGTAATGACTCATACAGAAGAAGAATTAAAAGATGCAACACAGCGTGCACCAGTGGTAACGATTATGGGTCACGTAGATCATGGTAAAACATCTATTCTAGATTATATTAGAGAAGCCAAAGTAGCCGAGGGTGAATCTGGTGGAATTACGCAAAGAGTAGGAGCATATCAAGTTGAGCATAATGGCAATAAGATTACATTTTTAGATACACCAGGACACGAAGCATTTACCGCCATGAGAGCAAGAGGTGCACAATCAACAGATATCGTTATACTTGTTGTTGCAGCAGATGATAGTGTTATGCCACAAACTTTAGAGGCTATCAACCATTCAAAGGCAGCAGAAGTGCCAATTATCGTTGCAATTAATAAGATTGATAAACCTGGAGCTAATCCAGATAATGTAAGAAGAGAATTATCTGAAAAAGACGTTCTTGTTGAAGATTGGGGAGGTAAGATTCAGTCTGTTCCGACTTCTGCAAAAACAGGAGAAGGTATTGATGAACTAATGGAGGCAATTCTATTAGAGGCTGAAGTATTAGATTTAAAAGCAAATGCTAGTGTAGATTGCAAGGGAACCGTTATCGATTCTAAGTTAGATAAAGGATTGGGTCCAGTAGCTACTGTTTTAATTCAAAAAGGAACTCTAAAAATTGGAATTCCATTTATTTGCAATAATCATCCAGGAAAAGTTCGTGCAATTATGAACGAAAAAGGAGAGCGTATTAAAGAAGCAGGACCTTCAGATGCGGTACAAATCCTTGGATTTGATCAAGTGCCTCAGTCAGGAGATATTCTTGCTGAAGTTACCAATGAGTCTGATTTGAAGAAGATTGCAAATGATAGACAAAGAATTAAGCGAGAAATTGATTTACAGATGGTACAAAAGACATCTCTAGATAGTATTTCCGCTCAAATTAAGGAAGGTGACATCAATAGTTTGAATATTATTATAAAAGCAGATTCTGATGGTTCTATTGAAGCGCTTATACAAAGTCTAGAAAAAATTAATAACGATGAGGTTGGAGTAGATATTGTGCATAGAGGAGTAGGTAATGTAAGCGATTCTGACGTATTGCTTGCTCAGGCATCTCAAGCTGTTGTAGTAGGTTTTGGTGTTCAAATACCATCTAATACAAAATTATTAGCAAATCAAAGCAACGTAGAGATTAGAGCGTATAACATCATCTATCAAGTCGTTGAAGATATCAAATTAGCTGTTGAAGGGTTGTTAAGACCTGATCTTGTAGAGGAAATTCTAGGAGAAGCTATTGTTAAAGAGTCATTTAAGATTCCAAAAATTGGTTTTATCGCTGGTTCTCAAGTTGAAAGTGGAAAAATTACTAGAGATTGTTTTGTCAGGTTGATAAGAGAAGAAGAAGAATTGGTGTCAAAAGGGAAGATAGTGTCATTAAAACGCTTCAAGGATGATGTAAATAGCGTTGAGTCCGGCTTGGAATGCGGAATTGCAGTTGAGGGAGTAAAGAAATATTTCCCTGGAGATAAGATTGTGGCATATCAAATCAATGAAATTAAAAGAAAATTATCAGACAGTTGAATACAAAACCATTTTCAAGATCAGAGCGTGTTGAACAGCAAGTTTTAAAGACTATTAATCAAATTTTATCAAGAGATTTGGATTTGAGGAAATATGGATTTTTAACCTTCTCAGCTGTGAGAATGACATCAGATTTAAAACATGCAAATCTATTTTATAGCATTATAAATCCTACAAAAGATTTGAAGGTGATTAATAAAGAATTAAATCAATTAGTGCCTACATTTAGGAAATATTTATCATCATCATTGAAATTAAGATCTACGCCTACATTAAAGTTTATTTATGATGATTCTTTTGAAGAGTTTCAGAAGATTAACGAACTAATGAAAAAGATTGATTAACAATGATATATAATATATACAAACCTAAAGATTTTTCTTCTTTTAGTGTGGTGAAACAAATTAAAAGAATTACACATGAAAAAGTGGGTCATTCAGGTACATTAGATCCATTTGCTGATGGAGTATTGGTTTTGGGCGTTGGAAAATCAACTAAGAAATTATCAGATATTATTCAGTACGATAAGACTTATGAAGGAGTAATAAAATTAGGTGAACAGACAGATACAAAAGATTTAACAGGATCTGTAATTAATACGCAAGCAATCCCTAATATGGAAAATATTGACCTTGATGCTATCGCTAAATCATTTTTAGGTGTTCAGATGCAAGACACCCCAATGTATTCAGCAAGGAAGGTGAATGGTGTTCGATTGTATAAGTTAGCTAGAAAGAATATCTCAGTTAAAAGAAATCCAAAACAGATCGAGATTAAATATTTAGAATGTAGTGCTATTGATGATGCTACACTTCATATCAAGGTAGAATGTTCATCTGGAACCTATATAAGGGTACTCGCAGAAGATATAGCCAAGAAAATTGGTACGATAGGCCATTTAACAAAACTAACACGTACAACAGTGGGGTCTTTTTCATTGGACGAGTCATTAACAGTTGAAAAATTTGAGGAAGAATGGAAATCATAAGATCAAT
>DASCOP010000036.1:0-3472 GCA_036012065.1 Fidelibacterota bacterium | reverse complement strand
GATGGTATGGATCTGATTCATATTCATCGTGTGCAGAATCAAATACAAATCCATCTTTTCCTGAAACCTCAATCATCAAAGAGTTATTTTCAGTGAAATTATAGTTAAGTGATAAGCTATAATTCCAGTTTGGAGAATGCGCTTTTTCACCATGAGCATGACCTTCATGATCTCCATGGTCATCATGGTCATCATGGTCATCATCGTGATCATCATCGTGGTCATCTCCATGTTCGTCATGATCTCCTAGCTCAACTTCAGAACTCAATAACCCCAAAGTAGCATTAATAGTGAATTTATCACTTAGTCTAAATTCACCGCTTGATTCAGAACCATATTCATAGCCTGAGTCAGCATTTGTCTTAAAAAAGGCAAACGCATTAGGATTCATTGGATCTAACTGCTCACTTGTTTCATAAATATGAGCATCATGCTCTAGATAAAATAGAGAACTTGATAATTTGATATTATCAGTATACCATCTTATTCCAGTAGTAATATCATAGTAAGTTTCTTGATCATATGTTTTTTCATCACCATCCAAATATGGATTTTGATTTATACCTCCAGGATGATATCCTTCGGCATAATAAGCAAACCAGTGAAGGTTTGGAGCTGGATGTAATTCATAAGAAACTTTATATGAATTTTCAAAATCACCCATAATATCAAAGCTTCCACCTTGATCATTGAAATCATGATATGTCATATCTCTGGCTTCTGATCTAAAGGCTAAAGAAAGCGATGAATCATTTTTAAAGTTATATGCAACTTCACCATATGCAGACTTTGTCACAATGTCATAACTAGAAGATAGGGCTGTACTAGAACCTCCAAAAAGATATCCTACAGCATTAGTTTTCTCTTCATAATTAGATTGATATAAACCAATCACATAGTCTATTCTATTGTCATCAGCAGGATTTGATCTTAATCTGAAGTCTACAGTTCTTGTATCAATATCTCTATCAAATGAATCAAAGAAGTCATAGGTGCTAGCATCAAACTCAAAGTGATCATCATGGTCGTCGTGATCATCACCGTGGTCGTCTCCATGGTCATCATCATGATCTTCATAATCAAGCCAGAAACTATAATTTCCCCAATCTGAGTCATAGCTCTGCAATGTTTCATTGTTTGACATACCAATATTCAAATCAGCAAAACCCTCACCAAGGTCATAAGTATAGTCAGCTATAAAAATCTGTGATTTTTGACTATCTTTACCTGGATTGTCTGAATATGTAATATTGTCAGTATTATTATCTGGAGACCAATTATCATACCCATTGTCAAAATCAGAGTAAATCATTGTATACTTTTGCGTGATATTATTATCGCCACCATCTTTTAATAGTTTTGCTCTAAATGATGTTTCATCTCTATTTGCTGATGCATAACCACCTAAAGCAGCATTTTCTTTATATCCATCAGAAACATTAGAGTGACCTACTAATCTTAGCTTCCAACCGCTATCAAGAGGTAAGTTGTAAACTAATCCATTGGTAAAAGTATTGTATGAACCAAACTGTGTCATCACATACCCTTCTTTTTTATCTGTTGGATCGTTGGTTTTGAAATTAATCAAACCAGAAGATGCGGCTGCGCCAAATAAACTGGTTTGAACACCCATTAATACTTCTATTTGCTGCATATCAAACAAAGGTGTGATCATACCAAGCTCAGATAAGTCCATTCCATCCAACACTAATCCTACATAAGTACTTGGAGGACCTTGATCCGCATATCTGCTGGTAGACCCTTCTCCACGTATCTGAAAATATCGTGGCCTAGATGTTCCACCTGCATAATTTAGATTTGGAACTTTTTGTATTAAGTCGCTGAAATGTTGTCCCTTTCTAACTTCTAACTCATCATTAAAGATGATTGCTGAACTAGCTAAATCACCTTCATTGACTTTACGAAGCGATGACATAACTCTTACGCCCTCCAGCGATACAGCTTGACTAACAAGCTCGAATCTTAAAGGTTGGATATTCCCATCTTTTAAATCAAGATTGACAACTGCGTTTTTATATCCAATAACAGATACTTGAACTTTTCCGCCTTCAGAAAGGCTAAGTACAAATCTTCCACTATCATCAGTGCTAGTTCCAGCAATGGTTGTTCCGCTATTATCAAGAACAGATATATTAGCATCCTTTAATGGAAGGCTTGTGCTTTGATCAATGACAAGTCCTGTAATTGTTGATTGAGCAAACGCAATGCTCATAAATAATAATGTTAAAATAAAATTTTTCATTTTTTCTCCTTAAAAATACGTTTAATAAATTTGATACTTCTTACAAGCATCAATAAGATAATTACTAAACGACAGGCGGAGACTTATTGGATATTCTATAAATTTCTTTATAAAAATATGTTTTAGAACTAACTATACTATACTCAATAAAGAAAGCTTTGTTCAATAAAGTAATATTTTCTTTAATAAAAAATTTAGTGTTACTTAATTTACAGATATCACATTCATGAATATCTTCATTTGTTAAAGATTGAATATCATGATTAAATAATTTGTTATTTGACAAATTAAAATCATGTTGATGAAACACTTGAATGCTCATAAAGAGCATCGCAATCAATGATAAGAATGATATATAATTATTTTTCTTCATTAATAAAATAATTTGTAAGTTACAAACTTATGAAACAGGAGATAACTGTAAAAGCATTTTTTTTAAGTATTCTCTTATCGATGGTACTTTCTTCTGCAATGGCATACTTAGGGTTATATGCAGGAATGACCATCTCTGCTTCAATTCCAGCTGCAATTATGTCAATGGGAATTTTGAGACTATTTCGTGAATCCAATATTTTAGAAAATAATATTGTACAGACTGCTGCATCAGCTGGAGAATCATTGGCAGCAGGAGTTATTTTTACCATACCAGCGCTATTATTAATAGGATACTGGGATACCATTAGTTATTTGGAAGTCACTAAAATTGCTATGGTAGGCGGAATACTAGGAGCATTATTTACTGTACCATTAAGACGTGCATTGATTTTAAAAGCTAATTTAAAATTTCCTGAAGGTGTTGCAACAGCTGCTGTCTTAAAAACTGGACATGAATCAGATGCCAAAAAGTCTAGTGAAAGCTTAAAATTAATTGGGTTCTCTGCTCTTATTGGAGGAATAGTGAAGCTTGGAGAATTAGCATTTGGAATTTGGTCTAGTGCTGTAGGCGGAGCAGTTGCAATTAGAGGCGCTGTTTTTGGAATGGGTGCCAGTTTATCTCCTTCGCTTGTTAGTGTGGGATATATTGTAGGAAGAAATATTGGTATTCTTGCATTTTCTGGTGGATTAATATCGTGGGCAGTAGCAATTCCTATTTATTCTTATTTCTATGGACATGAAGGGGATTCTTTATTTGAGGGTGCAAACATTATTTGGAATGCTAAAATACGTTATTTGGGTGTTGGTGCAATGGTAGTTGGTGGAATCTGGTCT
>DASCOP010000035.1:0-7716 GCA_036012065.1 Fidelibacterota bacterium | reverse complement strand
CATTTATTGATGATCCTCATCCTCTTCATGATGATCGCTACCATGTTCATCGACTGGATTTCCATGGGTATCTGTTAGAGGTAAAGAATCATAAAAAGCGGCACGTTTATTAATAGGGTATTGAGTTTCAGGATTAACTATTACTCTAAAACCAGTATCTAAAAGAGTAATGATAATAAATATTGCAAGAAACATTAAGGACATAACAAAAATTGTGAGATTCTTCTTGTCATCCCATAAAAGATGCATAAAAAATAGAGCTACTAGTGTAGCTTTTAATGATGCAACACCCATTGCAATAATAACATTCAATGGTCCAAAATCAAAATAAGACACCCAAACTGTAAGACCGGAAAGAAAAAGCAATATTCCTGCAATGATTAAATATGTTCTTAATGGTGTTATATGATGTTCAGACATAGTTCTCCTATATTAAGTAAAATAATGGAAATAAATATATCCATATTAAATCTACTAAGTGCCAAAAAATACCAATCATTTCCATTGGGGTATAATACTTAGAATGTAAGTTTCCCTTCGCAGTTGAATAAATTAACCAAGCAATCAATCCCATACCAATGGCAACGTGTAATCCATGCAACCCTGTCATAATAAAATAGATACTAAAGAAAATATGCGGATTATTAATATGAGCTACCTCAGGTCCCATGTAACTATAATATTCTCCTGGTAATTGGCCTACTTCAAATTTATGAGAATACTCTAAATATTTAATTACTAGAAATGCTAATGCAAATAGAAATGTTGCTATAAGCATTAATAACGATAGTTTCTTGTTCTTCTTTTGTATTGCCCATATCGCAAGAGCCATAGTTAATGAACTTGTAATTAACACAACAGTATTCAGCAACCCTTTATTAACATCTAAAAGCAAGTTTGCTCCAACAAACATATCAGGATACCAAGAACGATAGATGGTATATGCACAAAATAATCCACCAAAGGTTAAAACTTCAGTAAGAATGAACGCCCACATTCCAAGCTTTGCAGTTTCATACTGTTGATTAACATCATGAAAATGATGCTGTAAAAAACTAGGTGATGATTTATCGTGACTCATTTTTTAAATGTTGGCTTTACAATTACTTTATCATAGTCATAAGGTCCATGTTCTAAAACAGGATCTTCTTCAAAATTATGTGGATGTGGAGGAGAACTAGTATGGGTCCACTCTAATGTCATAGCACCCCAAGGGTTAGTTCCTGGATTAAGTTTGTTATTCTTCCTTAAAGACCATACTAAATTAAGAATTGCGAAAAAGATAGATAAACCAAGTATTCCTGACCAGAAACTTGAATAACTATGCAATTCTACAAATTGTTCATCGTACGTAGCATATCTTCTTGGCATACCTCTAAGACCTAATAAGAATTGAGGAAAAAATGTACCGTTGAATCCTAGGAAGACTCCTAGTGCACAAATATTTGCAATTGTATGGTTATACATTTTACCAAATGATTTTGGCCACCAATGATGTAGTCCGCCTAAAAATGCAACAATCGTACCCCCTTGCATTACATAATGAAAGTGAGCAACTACAAAATAAGTATCATGTAAGTGAATATCTAGAGCAACAGCACCTAAGAATATCCCTGTCAAACCACCGATAGTAAATAAGAATAAAAAGGATAGAGCGTACAACATTGGAGGAGTAAATGATACTTGACCTTTGTACATCGTTAAAATCCAACTAAATATCTTTACGCCAGTAGGAATTCCGACAAAATAAGTGATAAAGGAAAATACTATCTGTGAAAGCACAGATTGGCCTGCAGTAAACATATGGTGTCCCCAAACTAAAAATCCAATGAAAGCAATTGATAGTGTTGAATATGCAATAAATTTGTATCCCCATATTTTCTTTCTTGAATGAACTGGGATTATTTCACTGATAATTCCAAATGCAGGTAATATCATAATATATACCGCTGGATGAGAATAGAACCAAAAGAAATGCTGATATAATACAGGATCTCCACCAAGAGCAGGATCAAAAATCCCAATACCTAAAAATCTTTCCAACATCAGCAATACCATCGTAATGGCGATAACAGGAGTAGCTGTAATCTGGACTAGCGATGTTCCATATAATGCCCAAACAAATAAAGGTAATTTATACCAAGTCAATCCAGGAATTCTCATTTTATGTACTGTAGCAATAAAGTTTAGTCCAGTTAAGATTGATGAGAAACCGATAATAAATACTCCTATTGTCATTGGTATCACATTTGAAGTACTTTGGGTAGAATAAGGAGTATAAAATGTCCAACCAGTATCGACTCCGCCAGATAATATTGTATAGATAGCAAATATTGCTCCAAGAGTGTAAAGATAGAAGCTAAAAAGATTTAAACGGGGGAAAGCTACATCCTTTGCACCGAGCATAAGTGGCAATAAAATATTTCCTAGTGCGCCAGGAATTGCTGGAATGATAAATAAAAAGATCATAATGGCCCCATGTAGAGTCATCATATTATTATAAGCATCATTAGACATGAAATCATTACCAGGAGCAGCTAATTCCAGTCTCATTCCTAAGGCTACTAGTCCGCCAATGAAGAAAAATATGATACCACCAACTAAATACATGATACCAATACGCTTATGATCAAGAGTCAACAGCCACGACATAATCCCTTTAGGGTAAGTAAGATAATTTTGTTTTTTCTCAGTCATAAATTCCTCTTAATTTACTATTAAATTTGTGAATCCTTATTCAGAGATTTCAAGAATGCAATTAATGCATCAAGTTCTCTATCATTTAATAAACCTTGATATGTAGGCATAACCCCTTGATAGCCAGCTACTATCTGTATCTGTGGCTCAAGAATAGCGCTTCTTATATAGTTATCATCAATAACAGCTGTAGTTCCATCATCAAACACTCTTTCTTCCCCCCACATCTGACTTGTTTGCAAATAGGATGGGCCTACTAAAGCAGATCCGTCTAAAGTATGGCAAGTGTTACATGCTTTTTTAGTATAAAGTTTTGCACCCAATTCATCTAAAGGCATATTCTCATCATCAGAACCTAATTCTTTTGCCCATTCTTCATATTGAGCAGGTTTCATAACTATAACTTTTGCTTCCATTTGAGCATGTCCTGTACCACAATATTCAGTACAAAATATATCGTATACTCCTTCTTGGTTAGCATCAAACCACATCACATTATATCTATTAGGTAGGGCATCCATTTTACTCCTCATTACAGGAATAAAAAAGCTATGTAATACATCCTTAGATGATAAAACAATTTTAATTGGTTGGTTAGAAGGAACGACTAATTCATTGAGGGTTGTACCTCCATCTGGATAATCGAAGGTCCAAAACCAACTTTGTCCTGTAACTTTAATTTCAATAGCGTTGTCTGGAACAATGACCATTTTCAGATAAGATCTAATTCCCCATACAAAAGTAATTGACACTAATATGAGAGGAACAATAAAAAATAATGCTTCTAGAATATTGCTATGATCTTTACTGCTTGTTAGTTTGATTTCATCGTCTTTTTTAAAACGATATTTCAATGACAAGAATATCATACCAAGTACAACAATAGCGAATAAAACAACTGATGAGAAAAAGATAAAATAAAATAGATTATCAATATCGTGAGCAAAACTGGATACTTGTTTAGGGAAAAAATATTCTGTTAGTCTATCCATTATAAACTTTCCCCTTCCCCATCAAATAAGTTACTATCTTTTTTCCAATAATTCAAAAGCATAATACTCAAGAAAATAATAGTAAATATACCTCCTAATCGCATAACGTTGTTAGCAAAAATTGTATAGGTATTTTTATAAGGATCATAGTAATAGCAATAGAGTATTATCTTATCGATGGTGCTTCCTATCTTTCCTTCAGATGCCTCTAAGATTCCTAACCTTAAATCTCTTTCTAAAAATTCAATTCCATATAAATATCTTGAGATTTTTCCTGATGGACTTAGTATAGAAATTGCAGAAGGATGCATGTATTCATCTCTCTCTTCATCGTAATAATAAATAAAACCAATACTATCAGCTATTCTTTTAATATTTTCATTATCTCCAGTTAGAAAATGCCAATCGTTTTCTAGGATCTGAAGATCATACTGTTCGATATAATTCTTCTTTTTTTCTTGAACAAATTTACTGGTTTCATTTGGATTAATATCAATGGTAATAATTTGATATTCTTGACCAGGATTTAAGGTTAAATTCTCAAGCGAATCTGACAAGCCATTTAGTATTAAAGTGCACAACATTGGGCACTCAAAATAATTAAGAGTTAAAATAGTGGGGACACCTTTAGAGAATAAGGATTCAAGAGATACTTTTTCTCCTCTTTCATTAATAAAGCTAGTATCTAAAGGGACATAACTGCCCAATCTTTCTATTATATCAATAGGCTTTTCAGCCGGAGAATTTTTCTTTATTGTTTGCGAAAATAATCCACTTGATAGAATAAGAAATAAGAATAAGAGGCTAGTCTTCTTTATCATTTAGCAGTAGTTCTTTTGACTTATCAATAGGAATTTGATATATCTGTTCTTCTTCATTTACTACCTTATAGTTGTTTAGTGCCTTTTCTTCAGATTCTTGCAACTCAATTAATTTATTTGATCGCTTACTTAATCTAAATTCATACACAGTGTCATCTACTACTCTTATATAATACTCGTGAAGCAAGAGAAGAGTAACTGCTACTATAACAATAAATATCATTCCACCAATTGCTACTGGCTTTACTGGAATATCTTTTTTTTCATAACCTGCATTGCTCATAATTAATGATTCCTATGATTAATTGAATGTATTAGCTCTGGATCGCTAATAGGAACTAAAGGACTTCTTGACATAATATGCCTAAAGCTACCTATAAATATAGCGGCAAATCCTAACATACTAGAAATATCATATATTCCAATATGAAAGTCATGATGATGTATGGTTGGCATCACAATAAAATTAATATCAATATAGTGCATAAATATTATCCATATAGACATAACTTGCAGTAATCTTATATTCCTTTTTGATGCTCTAAACACTAATATAAAAAATGGAATAAAAAATTTACCTACTATTAGTAATACGCTAATTGTCTTCCAAGATCCTACCCACCTATGAAGATACCAAATTGTTTCCTCCGGAATATTACTATACCATATGAAATAAAATTGTGCTCCAGCGATGTAACAATAGAACACTGAAAATGCAAATAGATATTTACCAAGATCGTGATAGTGCTCCTCTGAAACAATACCTTTTAAGTATCCTTGATCTTGTAAACGGATTAATGTAAATGTTAAAAATCCTAAGAATGCTAAAAATGATCCTGCAAAAGTATATACTCCATACATGGTGGAATACCAATGCGGATCTAAACTCATCAACCAATCGAGCCCTGCAAAAGAAATACTTGTGAATAACAATACTCCCATCGGACTCATAGTAAAGTTTTTCAATCTTTTTAATGCCTCATGTTCTCCAGTTATATCATGTCTTGTAGATGTGAAATAAATATAAAATGCTATAATATTCCATAAAATAAAGTATCCTGATGCTCTCTGCAGAAAAAATTGCTTGTTTAAGAAAGGAAGTTTGTGCTGTATCAAATGATCTGCTTCAAAACTATGAGTAAGCCAGTAACTATGATTTGGAAGCCATTTAAATAGCATTTCCATACCTGCAATAATAGGGAAAAATAACATTGTAAATACTGGGATTAGTATAATAGCATTTTCCATTATTCTTCTAATGGCGACACTCCATGTCACAGAAAAAGCATGATGAACAAACGTAAAAAACATCCCACCAAGTATAATACTTAGCCAAAAAAAGTATGAAGTAAGATAAGAAAAATAAAATTCTTTTGATTCTGAACCAACAAACCAAGCAATACTAAGCAATACTAAGCCCGCAAATATCAAGATTAAGTTTGTAGATTTTTTTGTACTGTAACTATATGTTCTTGAATCTAATTTCATGATTTTTTAGCAATTTTTTCTTGTTCATCTTTTGGCAAATCTTCTAAAGTAGCATTCTGACTCTTCTGTAAGGCTCTAACATAATGAACGATAGACCATACATCATCTGTTTCTAGCTGATACCCATACGCAGGCATACTACGTAAGCCATATCGAATAGTATTAAACATCTCTCCATCAGCTTGATTACGAATACGCTCATCATGTAAACTTGCTGGTATAACAGGATAGTCATAATAAGTAACGATTCCTTTACCATTCCCAACTTGAGAATGACATGGTGCACAATAGATATTGAACCTATCTTGCCCTCTATCTAAAACTTCTACTGATAATTCTATTGGATTATCTAATAAATAAGATCCATCTTCATTTTTACCAGTTAAGAATGATGCATTCTCATGATACTGACCTCTCGCAATAGTGCCTTCAATTGGTGTTCTCATTGTAGATCCATCTGCAAAGAAATAGCTCTCTTCCAATGCCCTATACTTTTGTTGGTTATCCATATTAGGATTTAAATGAATAGGTGTTTCCTCAAATTTTGCTCCTCTGAAACAACCAGTAAGAAATAGTAGTACTAGAAATAATATATTAATTCTCATCTCTTAATACCTCAATCTCTGTGCCACCAATTTCTTGTAAAAATGATTTTACTTCTTCTTCTTTATATTTTGGATCTGAAACTTCGATACTAACATAAAATGCATCGCTAGTAACGCTAGAAAATTTATCTGAATAAAATACAGGATGATGGAATCGAGGTATTCTATTAAAATACATCATCCCAAATACTGCACCAAAAGCACTAAATAGAACCATGAGCTCAAATGTAATAATTGCATATGCTGGATAAGCAAAGAATGGCTTTCCACTAATATTTAGTGGATATTCAACAGAATGAATCCATGTTTGCAATCCAAAACCAAATAAGGCACCTGTCATTCCCATTGCACCTATAACATAACCAAGCTTAGATCTCTTGAGGCCCATTGCATCATCCATGCCATGAATTGGAAATGGAGAATGACAATCAAAATTTTTAAATCCTGCATCTCTTACTTTCTCTGCAGCATGAACTAATGCTACAGGAGTTTCAAACCTTGCTATGACACCATACGTATTCATTATTCATGATCTCCATGATGAGGATTAGATTCTGGTAATACTAATTTTGCTTCAGCAATTGAAACCATTGGTAAAAATCTTAAGAATAAAAGAAATCCTGTAAAAAATAAACCAAAGGTTCCTAGATAAATTGAAACATCAAATATTGTTGGATTATACATCGCCCATGCTCCTGGCATAAAATCTCGGTGTAATGTAATAACTACAATTACAAATCGCTCAAACCACATACCAATATTTACTAGAATAGATGTAATAAATAAAAATGGAATATGAGTTCTATATCGCTCAAACCAAAAGAATTGAGGAACAACAACGTTACAAAATATCATTGCCCAATATCCCCACCAATATGGACCTAAAGCTCTGTTAATAAAAGCAAAAGATTCATATTGATTACCACTATACCATGCAACAAAAAATTCCATTGCATAAGCATAACCAACCATACATCCAGTTAGTAACATAATTTGCGCCATCTTATCAAGATGTTCTACGGTAATAATATGACCTAAGTTATAAACTTTTCTAGCTATAAGAGATAGGGTCATTACCATTCCAAAACCAGAATAGATAGCTCCTGCAACAAA
>DASCOP010000034.1:0-2572 GCA_036012065.1 Fidelibacterota bacterium | reverse complement strand
CTCTGCAGTAGAAAAATAAAAAATCAAACCTTTACAAAGATCAACGTGGCACAATTAGAAGATTTATTATCTTGGATGTTAATTGGATTGTTAGTTGGAGCACGTTTAGGATATGTCCTCTTCTATAATTTAGATTATTATCTATCTAATCCACTTGAAATCCTATTACCATTCTCTATTAAAAATGGAGTATGGACATTTACAGGAATCGCAGGAATGTCATATCATGGAGGATTAATTGGGGTTATATATGCGATATGGCTGTATGCACGAAAAATAAATTTACATTTATTTACTTTAGCGGATTTCTTAACAGCTTCGATTCCTCTGGGATTCTTCTGGGGAAGAATTGGTAACTTTATTAATGGAGAACTATATGGACGTGTAACAGAATCTTCTATTGGTATGTATTTCCCGAACGCAGGAGATTACCAACTAAGGCATCCTTCTCAACTTTATGAAGCATTTTTTGAGGGAATCATACTCTTCCTAGTTATTAATTATTTCAATAAACACAATCAGCTTGGATTTAATAGTGGTTTATATGTATTTGGATATGGATTCTTCCGATTCTTTATTGAATTCTTCCGAGAACCAGATGCTCACTTAGGGTTTATTGTATTTAGCCTTAGTATGGGTCAATTATTATGTATTGCAATGATGTTAGGTGGAATATTTATCTGGTTTACTGGGCACAAACTAACAAAGCAGTCTGTCTAGAACGTAAAAGTAAACACAGGTTGATCATTTGTCATGTTTGATGACTGTATTTCCCTGTCATTATAAAAATTAACAATATTGCGTTGCTTGCTGTGCAGATCCATAAATAAAGAATTCAGAATTGCAATCTTAGGGGATAAAGAAAAATCTTCTATCTCCAAAAAGAAAATTGTGTGCTCTGTTCCAACTTCTTTTCCAAGATAAGCCCATCTATATTCTTGAATAATGAAATTATCAGATAGATAGTCTACCAGAAAAATATCTATAGCATCAGGTTCTTGATCAGTTCCTAGATCTATTGTTTTAAAATTAGCCTTCTCTAATAACAAATCAATATCATGTGTAAAGACTTGAATAATAATTTCAGCTCTCTTTTCTTCCGGCTTAAATTGTATTTCTGTATTAGAAATAAAAAATTGATGTGCTGAGATAACACTCAATAATAGTATTGAACTAATTGCTCTAAGAATAATATTCATACATTAATAAATAATTATTCTGATGTACCCGGTCCTCTTCTACGTCTCTCTGATGTATCTGATTCTTCTGATGTATCTGGTGCTACTGCATCGTCACGTACACGCTGCATTAGATTTTTACCACCGCCCCAACCAGAAGATTTGAATGTTTCAAAACGGTTTGATTGTACTTTTTCAGGCCAATGATTATTGCCTCTCTCTACATCAGCAATTTGAAAAAATGGATCTAGTGTCATGTGCTTGATTGGCTTTTCTGTTTTAAATACCTTAGTGATTTCTCCTCGATTGAATCTCCATACCTCTACTGGAATTTTAATCACTTCTTTTTCTCCATCCTCATATTCAAATTGAAGAATAATTGGCATAATTAAACCATCGTTATCTGAAAATTTAACAGAATAAAAGTGGTCATTTTTACTAATTAATTCATTCTCTTTTTCTGATAAGTCATCCATGAAATTACCATATTCTCTTTTATCTTTATTTGTAACTTGATCTTTGTCATAGTTATCATAGAAGTCTCTAACAGCTGGGTCTCGATCTGTTAATGTTGTTTCAATATCTTCTCTGTCTAGTATTGCACTGTAATATTGATCATCATTTCTATTCTCTTTTTCGAATGCTTTATTTGATTCTGGATCCATTTCAAGTTGATACCAATCAACAGATTCAATAGAAAGATCGACATGATCATTTCCAAAAAACCATCCGTTCCAAAACCAATCTAAATCGACCGCAGATGCATTTTCCATAATACGGAAAAAATCTGTAGGAGTTGGATGTTTAAACATCCATGTTTTAGAATATTCTTTAAAAGCAAAATCAAATAATTCACGTCCCATGATAGTATCTCTTAAAATATTCAAGGCGAGAGTTGGTTTCCCATAAGCATTTGCCCCAAATTGATAAATCGATTCAGAATTAGTCATAATTGGCATAATATTAGATTTATCGCCTTTCATATATTGAACAATATAGTCTACGTTTTTTGAGGGGTGAAATAGTTCTGTATCCCATTCTCTTCCTGCTATATCATCCATAAAAGAGTTTAGACCTTCATCCATCCACGTCCATTGTCGTTCATCGGAATTAACAATCATAGGAAACCAATTGTGTCCTACTTCGTGAATGATAACTCCTATTAATCCTTTTTTTGCTCTTTCTGAGTAGGTTCCATCTTCTTCTGGTCTAACTCCATTAAAAGAAATCATTGGATATTCCATCCCTATATGATTGATATGAGCTGAAATAGCTACAGGATAAGGATAGTCAAAAGTATATCTAGAATATACATCTATTGTGTGTGCTACAGCTTTTGTGGAATATTGCCCCCATATCGGCTCTGCTTCATTTGGATAATAAGACATTGCCAT
>DASCOP010000033.1:0-4684 GCA_036012065.1 Fidelibacterota bacterium | reverse complement strand
GGTGAAATTACATGGAAATCAGATTGGGGTAATGGTAGGCCTGCATGGCATACAGAATGTGCTGTATTAGGTACACAATTATTAGGAAAATCTATAGATATTCACTGTGGTGGGATTGATTTAAAATTTCCGCATCATGAAAATGAATCAGCTCAAGTAGAAGCATTGCTAGATAATCAATTTGCAAACTACTGGCTTCATGCAGAACATCTAATTTTTGATAGTGAAAAAATGAGTAAATCTTTAGGAAATACATTAGATATTTCCGATTTATTGGAACAATATTCTCCGGAGACAATAAGATTATTTTTATTGTCATCTCATTATCGATCAAAAGTATCATTTTCAGATAAAAAATTAGACGATTCATCAAAAATGATAGATAAGATCAATAGATTTAGGAATAATTTTGATTTAGATGCTATTGATACTGAAGGTAGAGAATATAGCAATTCTCATTTAGCTTTTTTAGATGCTTTAAACGATGATTTGAATACTCCAGAAGCTCTTGGTGTATTTTTTGATTTTATTAACAAGATGAATAAAAACATAGATAATGAGTTAATGACGGAAGATTTAAAGGCGGAATCAAAAATATTTATCAATTTATTCAATGCAATTTTTAATACTATTAATATATCTTTATCTGACAAAGATAATATACCTGGAAATATACAAAATCTTGCCTCTTTAAGAGAAGAGATGAGAGATAAGTCTGACTGGAATGAAGCAGATAATCTAAGAGAAAAGATCGAAAAATTAGGGTGGATTATTGAAGATACAAAAGATGGTCAGAAGCTCCTCAAAAAGAAATAATTTGTTTTCCTGCTAATTCTTCTTATATTTCGTCGCTTTTACCTACGCGTGCGTGTATAGGTGTATATAAAATTGCATTGCCGGTGTAGCTCAGTTGGTAGAGCAAGTGATTTGTAATCACTAGGTCGGGGGTTCAAGTCCTCTCGCCGGCTCAGTTTTTAGGTAGAAGTGAGTTATTTGAAAATTTTTTGTCCTACTATCAGGTAGTATTGAGTATTAGGATTTCGGGCAAATGGCCGAGTGGTTAAAGGCAGCAGACTGTAAATCTGCCGACGTAAGTCTACGGAGGTTCGAATCCTTCTTTGCCCACAAGGTTTTGCGAGTGTAGCTCAGCTGGTAGAGCATCAGCCTTCCAAGCTGAGGGTCGCGCGTTCGAATCGCGTCACTCGCTCAAGAATTATTGCCTGCGTAGCTCAGTAGGTAGAGCACTTCGTTGGTAACGAAGAGGTCACCGGTTCAATCCCGGTCGTAGGCTCACAAAAAATTGAAAATTTGTATTTTATAAAAATAAAGGAGATAAGAAGATGGCTAAAGAAGTATTTAAAAGAGATAAGCCTCACTGTAATGTCGGTACAATTGGTCACGTTGACCATGGAAAGACTACGTTAACTGCAGCTATTACGCAAACTCAAGCGAATTTGGGATTAGCTGAACTACGTTCTTTTGATACGATTGATAATGCACCTGAGGAAAGAGAAAGAGGAATTACAATCCAAACTGCTCACGTAGAGTATGAGACTGCAAATCGTCACTATGCTCACGTTGATTGTCCTGGTCACGCCGATTATATTAAGAATATGATTACTGGCGCTGCACAAATGGACGGTGGTATTCTTGTTGTGAGTGCTGCAGATGGACCTATGCCTCAAACTCGTGAGCACGTTCTTTTAGCTCGTCAGGTTAATGTTCCAAGTCTAGTGGTTTTCATGAACAAATGTGACCAAGTAGATGATCCGGAACTTCTTGAGCTAGTAGAAATGGAGCTTAGAGATCTATTAACTGAATACAAGTTTGATGGAGATAATGTTCCAATCATTAAAGGAAGTGCTTTAAAGGCTCTTGAAAATCCTACAGATGCTGAAGCAACAAAATGTATTACTGAACTAATGGACGCTTGTGACTCATATATTCCTCAACCAAAAAGAGCGCTTGATAAACCGTTCTTGATGCCTGTTGAAGATGTATTTAGTATTACAGGTAGAGGAACTGTTGGAACAGGTAGAATTGAATCAGGTAAGATTAAAGTCGGTGACGAAGTTGAGCTTATTGGTATGGGTTCTGATATGACTACTACTATTACAGGAGTAGAAATGTTTCAAAAAACACTTGATGAAGGAGAAGCAGGAGATAATGCTGGTCTTCTAATGAGAGGTATTGAGAAAGATGACTTAAAAAGAGGTATGGTTGCAGCTGCTAAAGGTTCAATCACTCCTCACACTAAGTTCAAAGCAAATGTATATGTTTTGAAAAAAGAAGAAGGTGGCAGACATACTCCATTCTTTAACAATTACAGACCTCAGTTCTATTTTAGAACTACAGATGTAACTGGAGTAGTTACATTACCTGAAGGAACTGAAATGGTTATGCCTGGAGATAATGTTGAAATGTCAGTTGAATTAATTACACCGATTGCTATGAATCAAGAGCTAAGGTTTGCTATTAGAGAGGGTGGACATACAGTAGGGGCTGGCGTCGTTACTGCTATTGAAAGCTAAACTGTGGCAGGCAATAGTAAAAGAGCAATTGTAAGACTTGAGAGTTCTGCAGGGACAGGGTATCGCTATACTGTTACTAAAAATAAGAGTAAGCATCCCGACAAACTTGAATATAAAAAGTTTGACCCTGTAGCTCGAAAGCATGTTCTTTTTAAAGAAATAAAATAAGATAGCAAATAGGTGAGTAGCTCAATTGGTAGAGCATCGGTCTCCAAAACCGGGGGTTGCGGGTTCAATTCCTGCCTCACCTGCAAAAAGGGAAAAGTATGTTGAAAGCGGTAAAAGATTTTTTAAATCAAGTATACCTAGAAATGAATAAAGTTTCTTGGCCAAGCTACTCTGAATTGAGAGGATCAACTTATCTGATTATTATTTTTTTCTTAGTGTTTGCATTATTTTTATTTGGAATTGATTGGGTAATTCAACGATTGGTAAGAGTGGTATTATGAATTGGTATAGTTTAAGAGTGATGTCAGGTAAAGAGGAAAAAATTAAAGATAGCATTTTCCGTGAACTTGCATATGAGAAAGAGATAGCAGAAAACGTTGAAGATATCTTAATACCAACTGAAAATGTAGTAGATATTAAAAATGGGAAAAAACAGGTAAAGAAAAAAGTATTCTTTCCTGGATATATTCTCTTAAAAATGGAAATGAATAACGAAACAAAATTTTTTATTGAAGGAATCAATGGTGTAATGAGCTTTGTTGGACCTAAGGGTAATCCACAGTCATTAAATGATGCTGAGATTAAAAGAATCGTTGGTTCTTTTGATCCGGACGATGATTCAGTAGATGAGATTGAA
This sequence comes from Fidelibacterota bacterium, assembly GCA_036012065.1. Taxonomy (GTDB): domain Bacteria; phylum Fidelibacterota; class Marinisomatia; order Marinisomatales; family Marinisomataceae; genus Marinisoma. The sequence continues at coordinate 1,348 of DASCOP010000033.1, read as the reverse complement.
GAAATACCATTTAAAGTTGGGGATTCTGTCAAGGTTACTGATGGGCCTTTCAAAGATTTCAATGGTCTTATTCAAGAGATTAATGATAAAAACAGAATTAAAGTTAATGTCAATATTTTTGGTCGTCCAACACCTATTGAGTTAAACTTTAACCAAATATTAATAGAGAATTAAAAAAATGGCAGAAAAAGAAAAAACAGGACTTATTAAATTACAAATTCCAGCTGGGCAAGCAAATCCTGCCCCGCCTGTAGGACCTGCTTTAGGTCAACATGGTGTGAATATTATGGATTTTTGTAATGCTTTTAATGAGGCTACAAAAGAATTACAGGGAATGTTAACTCCTGTGATTATAACAGTTTATAAAGATAGATCTTTTACTTTTGAAACAAAATCTCCACCAGCATCTACTTTGATTATGAAAGAATTGAATATGAAAAAAGGGTCTCAAGAGCCAAATAAGGATAAAGTGGGATCAATAACTATTGCGCAATGTAAAAAAATTGCTGAAATGAAAATGAAAGATTTAAATGCTCATACATTAGATCATGCAGCTGAGATGATTGCTGGGACTGCTGTTAGTATGGGGCTTGAGGTGGATAGATGAAAACTACAAAATTTTCAAAATTGGTTTTAGATAAAATAGATAATTCTAAGTTTTATGATATAGAGGAAGCAATGTCTTTGTTGATGGAATTCAGAAGACCAGCTTTTGCTGAGTCTGTTGATGTTGCATTCAATCTAGGAGTTGATCCTAGACATGCAGAAGAAAATATTAGATTAAGCTTAGTTTTGCCTCATGGAGTCGGAAAAGATGTTTCAGTTTTAGCTATAGTTAATTCTGAGAAGGAAGCAGAAGCAAAAGAGGCAGGAGCAGACTTTGTAGGAAGCGAAGAATATCTTGAGAAGATCAAATCAGGATGGACTGATGTTGACAAAATAGTAGTTACTCCAGATTTAATGGGAAAACTAGGTAAGTTAGGTAAAGTCTTAGGTCCTAAAGGGTTGATGCCAAATCCTAAATCTGGTACAGTAACAAACGATATTTCCAAAGCAATTAAAGAATTAAAAGCAGGCAAGTTAGATGCGAGAGTTGAGAAAAATGGTATTTTACAATCTTCAATTGGTAAAACATCGTTTTCAGAAGAGGAATTGAAAGAAAACTTTGAAACTCTTCACTCTGCATTGATGTCTGCGAAACCTAATTCATTTAAAGGTAAATATTTGAATTCAATTAGTATATCTTCGACATTAGGTCCAGGAATCAAGATAGGAACTGAATAATTATGCCAAGCATTAAGAATATAGATAAAGTTAAAGACTTGAGCGATAAGCTAGGTAAGGCCAA
>DASCOP010000032.1:0-1595 GCA_036012065.1 Fidelibacterota bacterium | reverse complement strand
ATTTTTGCTATTTGAAGAGGCAGGAATGAAGCGTATCCGCCTGTTGCAATTACCAAGCTAGGTCTCTTCTTTATAAAGAAACAACCAACCCTTATTAATCCAAAAAATAGTTGAAATATTAACATAAAATTTCTTCCTATTGCATATAAAGAGAAGGATCTATCAAACCCTTTAATTGGAATAAGTAGGCTGTTTATATTTTCAGAATCAATTTTTCTTGATTCAATTCCATATTTTGAACCGATATAGTGAAAGTTTTCACTTCTTATTTCTTTTCCAAGCCCATTTTTAATCGCCATTAATGGATAATAGTGTCCGCCTGTTCCTCCTCCGCAAAAGATAATTGTCTTGTTATCCATCAACTCGAAGTCTCCATTTTTTCACTTTAAATTTTCGCTGTGCTTTGCTGATATTTAGCAAAATTCCAACCATTAATAAATTGATAATTAATGAAGAACCTCCATAACTAATAAATGGAAGTGGGACGCCTGTTACTGGAAGAATATTAATTGCCACACCAATATTTATAAGAGCATAGAATGTAATACTCAAGCCAAAACCAACGGAAAGAATAATACCAAAAATATCATTTGATTTTTTGGAAATTTGAATAGCTCTAAATAATATGATAGTATAAGCTAACATAAATACACTTGTTCTTATAAAGCCTAATTCTTCTCCAATAATAGCAAAAATAAAATCAGTATGAGTCTCTGGTAAATATGAGTGCTTCTGTATACTCTCTCCTATACCCATACCAGTCAATCCTCCTTGCTTTAAGCCAATAAGTGCTTGACTAGATTGATACCCCATACTTCCTGCTGAATTAGGATCAAGAAAAGAAAGAATTCTGCCTAATGCATAATTCTTACTGTTTACAATGAAAATAAGAATTGCTCCTACCGATAAAACTCCTACAGTGCCTATCTGAGGAAATGATACTCCGCCAATAAATAACAAAGCAAATACAATACTTAGCAAAATAAGTGTTGTGGAATTGTCTGGCTGAATGATAATCATGAAACATATAGGTAAGATACAGGCAAATGGAATTACAATACCTTTAACAAATTGATCCATATATTTATAGTTTCTATCTATATAATCAGCTAGAAATAGAATCACTGCAAATCTTGCTAAATCAGACGTCTGAAAAGATATTGGACCGATAGATAGCCATCTACAAGAGTCACCATCGCAGCCTTGCATGCTTGTATAGGCTAGCAATAGAAATGAGCCTACCATCAATATTGGAGCAAGATATTGCAATCTTCTATAGTTAAAATGAGATGCAATAAGAAATACAGCTATTCCTGGAATAAATTTCAATAGTTGATTCTTTAAAAAGAAAATACGTGAAGCTCCATCAGTAATCTCAAGAGATTTTATCCAGCTAGCACTAAATAAAATGAATAGACCAAAAACTATCAATAGTATAACTGTCCACAACAACCATTTATCTTGTTTTCTTTCTTTTATATTCATGAATAATGCCTTTCTACTATATTCTTAAAAAAATCCCCTCTTTCTTCAAAATTTCTGAATTGATCATAGCTAGCACAACCTGGAGACATTAAAACAGAATCTCCTTTTTC
>DASCOP010000031.1:0-4185 GCA_036012065.1 Fidelibacterota bacterium | reverse complement strand
TAACGCTCTTTATCTGTTAATACTTGATCTTTCCAGTGTGAATAAGGGTGTGTTCCTGCTGCAATAATATTGCAATTATTCTCTTGAGCATAACTAGATGCAAGTTGCCTTAAACGAATAACTTCTTTTCTCGCTTCTTTAATGTTTTTACACACCTTGCTTGTTACTTCTAATTGTGATTTTAATAACTCAGGAACCATGCTATCCTTAACCAGCATTGCATCCCTTTCTAAAAATTCAGCAATATAGGATGTTAATTCTCCTGTTTCTGGATCAATAACCTGATATTCTTCTTCAATCCCAACCGTTAATTCTTTGATATCCATAATTATATCTAATTTAAAAAGAAATAGCTTATAAGATTCATGATAAATAATTTGAGGCAAATGAGTCAGTGGAAATATAAAAATGTTAAATCGTTTTACTATTTAAAAGAAATCTTACTCCTTCTTATTCCAAAAACATTCTATCGATTAACACTTAAATCTGAACTAAGAAAAATAGAAAACTATGATAGAGAATATATCTTATCTCGTGTTAACTATTACAATAGAAAAGAGGATCGATTTAATGTTTCAGAAAATGCGACCAACCTTTCAGGATTGAAATATACACAAATGAAAAATATCATAGGCAATTTACTATTTTCAAAAAAAGGTGGTCTAAAAAAAACATATAATACTTATTTCTTAGATTTACATAAGCATTTTTCATTTTTTCCATCTAGTAAAAAACTAGATCTCTTATTTGGAGATGTCACAACCATTCCTCATACACCGTCTATTGTTAAAAGCAGACCAATTATAAGTAATGAAAATTCAATTATAATGAAACTTAACAAGGTAAGACACTTCCATTTCATTCATGATGAAAGAAAATTTAAAGATAAGAAAGACATGGCAGTATGGCGAGGCAATGGTATGAACTCAACAACTAGGCAATACTTTCTAGAAAATTATTATTCTGTTCCTATATTTAATATCGGTCAGAGAAGTCCTGTTGTTGATAAGCCGTGGTTTAAAGGATTTATGTCTATTTATGATCAACTTGCTTACAAATTTATATTCTGTATTGAGGGGGTTGATACTGCAACAAGTATAAAGTGGGTAATGTCATCTAACTCTTTATGTGTTATGCCCAAACCAAAATATGAGACATGGTTTATGGAGGGAAAATTACAAGCTAACGTACATTATATTGAGGTGAATGAAGATTTTTCGGATGCAGAAGAAAAAATTCAATATTATATGAAACATGAAGATGAAGCGTTGAAGATTATTAACAATGCCAATAATTACATTAATCAATTTCAAAATTTCAAAAGAGAAAAATTAATTTCATTATTAGTTATGGATAAATATTTTTCTATGTCAGGACAAAATGATAAATAATAACACAATGAATGTTTTTTTTGATGTACAAGAACTGTACTATTTACCGCAATATCTTCCAGTGCATCATGAACTTATAAAAAGAGATCAAGGAAATACTACATTCATATTTCATCATGGTAAATTTGATACAATAATAGAAGATATTATTCAAAAAGAAAATTTAAACCATATTTGGGTTGAGAATAAATCTGAAGCTAATCAATACTATCAAAACAATAAATCTGATTGGATATTTTTTGGTAATACATTTCCGTTTCTTGATGAAGTTCATAAAGTGAGCAAATCTATTCAACTTGGTCATGGAGTAGGACCAAAATCTAGTTATTATACAAAGTCAGACACTCCAACCACTGTTAGGTTTGTAGAGGGAGAATATAGAACAAATCGTCTTAAAGATATGTATCCTGATAATAATTTTGTTAATGTAGGTTTTTGTAAACTAGATCCTATCATTAATGGTGATATATCTGGATTTGACTTAGCAGGCCTTGGATTAGATCCAAATAAAAAGACCATTGTGTATGCTCCTACTTTTTATCCTAGCAGTCTTGAAAAATTCCCAAAAAACTTTCCAGAAGATTTTCACGAATTTAATATCATGATTAAACCCCATTATTTTTCTTTAAGCAAAGAAAAATATAAGAAACAACGTCAATTGCTTGAACATTGGTCTTCATATAACAATGTTTATTTAGCAAAAGTAAGTGATTATTCCTTGGTCCCTTTTATGGCAACAGCGGATCTATTAATGAGTGATGCTTCATCAGCAATTATTGAATTTGCTGCTCTAGATAAGCCTGTCCTTTGGTGTAACTTTTTGAAATTACGTTGGAATTATAGAGGAGTTTTTTCTTATCGTTTTAAAAAACGTATGGATAAAGACTATAATGAGTATTCTAAAATTGCTGTCAAATCTGACTCTTATAAAATGCTAAAAAATAATGTTAAAGATCAGATAGCTAATCCTAAATCTCTTTCTGATAAAAGATTGCATTATGCAAATAAAATGGCTGGAACTTTAGATGGAAATGCGAGCAAGAGAATAATAGATTATTTATTAGAAAATAAATAAGTACTTTATGTTCTTATGAAAAAGATTGGTTATACAACAGGTGTCTTTGATTTATTTCACATTGGTCATCTTAATATATTGAAACGAGCAAAGTTAGAGTGTGACTACCTTATTGTTGGTATTACGACTGATGAGCTTGCACTATCAGCAAAAAAACAAAAACCAGTTATCCCCTTTCAAGAAAGAATGGAAATTGTTGAATCAATTAAATTTGTTGATGAAGTCGTTCCGCAAACCAGCTACAATAAAATGGAAGCATGGAACAATCTAAAGTTTGATAGGATGTTTGTTGGTGATGATTGGAAAGGCACCAAAGAATGGATTAAGATAGAAAAAGATTTAAGCCAATATAGCGTTGAAATTATCTACTTTTCTTATACTCTCCATACATCCAGTACTATGCTAAGGAATATATTAGAAAAAATTAGAAAATTACAATAATGGGTAAGACTGTAATTGCGCAAAGATTTCCCTATGTAATTATTCTTTGTCTCATTATTTCTCTATTAAGCCAAGGGTGTGAAAATAAATACCCTGAAGGTACGAATATAACAATTGAGGTGGACGATGGGTTAGATCATCTTTTTTTCCTTCCTAATGGATATCAAGAACACCGTGGAAAAGAATGGCCACTGATTCTTTTCTTGCATGGTATGGGAGAAAGAGGAGATAATTTGGAGTTGGTGAAGATTCATGGTATACCTAAAATTTCAGAGAAAACAGATACTTTTCCTTTTATTGCAGTATCACCACAATGCCCCATTGATCATGTATGGCCTGATCAAGCGATGCAAATGGATTTAATTGCACTTCTTGAATCAGTAATAGATAACTATCAAGTGGATAAAGACAGAATCTATATCACTGGATTAAGCATGGGAGGATATGGAACTTGGAGCTTATTAAGTGAAAGACCAGATCTATTTGCAGCTGCTGTTCCTATCTGCGGTGGAGGGATTCCTGGTCTTGATATTCCTGATAGCATTACAGATGTTCCAATCTGGGTATTTCATGGAGGAAAAGACAATGTAGTTCCTTCAGATGAATCAGAAAAGATGGTTCGTACGATTGAAGCAATTGGAGGAAATATAAAATATACTCTCTATCCAGATGCTTATCATGACTCATGGACTAAGACATATGAAAATGAGTATCTTTATGAATGGCTCCTAAATCAAAGAAAAGTCAATTAATTCTTAATTTGAGATGAACATTTTATATGGAATAGCTGCCACTGGCAATGGTCATATTAGCAGATCTAGGATTATAGTAGATGCACTAAGAAAAAGGGGTCATTCAATTGATGTAATTCTAAGCGGTAGAGATAAAAAAGATCTTTTCGATATAGATGACTTGAAACCTTTTCAGGTTAAGAAAGGATTCACTTATGTTACAAATAAAGGAAAGATTAATTATCTAAAAACTGTCTTAAAATCTAGTCCAATACAATTTTTAAAGGATATAAAATCAATAGAAAACAATTATGATCTTGTCATTACTGATTTTGATCCTATTAGTGCTTATGCTGCTAAAAAACACAAAATACCATGTATAGGTATAGGGCATCAATATTCATTCTATAAGAATATACCTATGACAAAAAAAATGAAGTTTATTAGTATTTTTTTTCCAAGAATATATGCGCCAGCCAATTTTCCTATTCCCTCCCATTTTTACCATTTTAATCAATCAATCCTCCCACCTTTTATTGATCCAAAA
>DASCOP010000030.1:0-19705 GCA_036012065.1 Fidelibacterota bacterium | reverse complement strand
CAATTATAATTTAATAAACGTAAGTTGACACCTATGTCCAATCAAGAAAAACTATTAATCATTGTTGAGTCGCCATCTAAGACTAAGACGATTTCAAAATATATTGATAATGCATCTGTAATCGCCAGTGTTGGCCACTTCAAAGACTTACCAAAAAAAGAAATGGGTATTGATATCGAAAATGATTTTGCGATGAAGATTAAAACAATGCCTGATCGAAAAAAATTTATTACTCAACTAAAAGCTGAAGTAAAAAAAGCGGATAGAATTCTGATTGCAACAGATCCAGACCGAGAAGGAGAAGCTATTGCAGCGGATATAGCAGAAGAAATTGAAAAAGAGATTGAAAGAGTAGAGTTTACTGAGATTACTAAAACAGCAGTGCAGCATGCAATCGACAATAGTAGAAGCATTAATTATGACTTAGTAGATGCGCAAAGAGCAAGAAGGGCAATTGATCGTATTGTAGGCTTTACATTTTCTCCTGTTCTTTGGAAAACACTACGATCAATAAAAAATACTGGGTTATCTGCAGGAAGAGTTCAATCTGTAGCATTAAGACTATTAGTAGATCGAGAAAAAGATCGTAATAAATTTATAGAAAATACATTCTATTCTATTGAAGCTGATCTTAAATCAGATGATCATGATGGGGCATTTAAAGCAAGGCTTGAAACATATGATAACCAAAAAATTGCAAAAAGCAGTGATTTTGGGAAATTTGATAGTGGATTAAAAGATAATCAACTGCTATTAATAGACAAGGAAAAAGCTGATAATATAAAAACTGAGTCAGAAAAAAATGATTGGAAAATCAACAAAATTGAATCTAAGCCTACTTCTAGCTCTGCTGCTCCACCCTTTACAACAAGCACATTGCAACAAGATGCTTCTAGAAGATTTGGTTATTCTCCAAAGAGAACAATGGTTCTTGCACAAAAATTATATGAACAAGGATTTATTACTTATATGCGAACAGACTCTACACACCTATCTAAAGAAGCTTTGTCTGCTTCCAAAAAATTTATTTTAGATAAATTTGGTGCAGAGTTTTTGCCTGATTCTGTTAATATCTATAAAAATAAAGTTGCAAATGCTCAAGAAGCTCACGAAGCAATTCGACCTGCAGGAAGAACATTTAAAAAGCCTGGACAGATATTAGATGTGCTTGGCAAAGATGAAGCAAAATTATATGAACTAATCATGAATAGAACATTAGCATCTCAAATGAAACCTGCACAATATATAAGAACTAATGTTGAAATAATAAATGGAAAAGCTATCTATCGTGCTAGCGGGAATACTACAACATTTAAAGGGTATACTGTGGCATATGAACAAGCGTTGTCCAGAAATCAGAGCGCTGATACTGCTGCATTACCTCCTATAGAAGAAAATTCTAATATTACACATACTAATATAGAGAGCTTGGAAAAAAATACTACACCGCCAAGAAGATTTTCGGAAGCAATGCTTGTTAAAGAAATGGAAGCTAGAGGTATTGGACGTCCATCAACTTATTCGTCTATATTAGATAAACTGGTAAAAAAAGAATATGTGATTAAGAAAAATAAAACTCTTATTCCAACATTTGTCGGTATTGCTGTTAGCCAATTATTAGAGAATCATTACTTGCCCTTATTTAATGAAGAATTTACAGCGGGCATGGAAAGAAAATTAGACGGTATCTCTCGATCTGAAAATAGCTATACTGGCGTATTAGATGAATTTTATAATGGCGGAGAAGATTATGCGGGTGTAGCTAAGCTGTTAAAAGAAAAAATTGATATTGCAAAAGCGTGTACAGTAAAGATATCAGATACAACTGATATACGTATTGGAAAATTTGGTCCATATATAGAAAAAGAAAGCGGAAATATCACAATACCACAAGATTTATTTTTAGGAGACTTAAATGAAACTGAGATTGATAAACTCGGTAAAATGCAAAAAGAAGATAATATTATTGGGAAATTCAATAATGAAGAAAATATTCTTTTAAAAGTGGGAAGATATGGGCCTTATGTAGAATTACAAGATAGCAAAAAAAGAGCTTCTATTCCAAAAGGAACACCGTCAGAAGATATAGATGAAAAAATGGCATCCGATCTTTTAAGCCTTCCTAAAAAATTGGGGACTCATCCTGAAACTGGAGAAGATATACTAGCAACATTTGGTCCTTATGGACCTTATGTAAAGTGTGGTAAGATTAATGCATCTATGAAATCTACTGATAGCCCACTAACGATTACTTTAGAAGAAGCTACTAAGCTAATTAAGGATAGAAAATTAAAATTTGAACCAACAATTTTAGGATCTGATCCAAAAACAAAAAAAGAAATTGCAATCAAAAGAGGTAGATTTGGACCCTATGTAACAGATGGAAAGAAAAATGTATCTCTTAAAGGATATGCAATTGAAGATGTCACATTAGAAGAGGCAATTAAATTAATAGCAGAAAAAAAATGATAAGACAAATTGTTTTAACCTTTAGCGCTATTACTTTACTCTTTAGTTTTCAATCTTCATTAGAAAATCGTTTATATTCATTAAATCGCCAATTAATGTGTCCAGTCTGTGATGGTCTCACCTTAGAACAATCTCAAGCAAATATTGCAGTAGAGATGCGTGCAGAAATTAAAAAAATGGTGATTAAAGGAATGACAGATCAAGAAATTAAAGATTATTATGTAGAAAAATATGGAATATATATACTAGCAGACCCACCTAAAACAGGATTTGATACTCTTGTTTTCATTGGGCCTATATTATTTGGATTCCTTGGATTAATAATATTGTACAGGTATTTATTTTCTTAACTACTATACTTAAATTATTTAAATGAATAAGCAGCACTTAGATAAAATTATTTCACTATGCAAAAGAAAAGGTTTTGTATTTCCTAATTCTGAAATATATGGCGGACTGAAAGCTTCATATGATTATGGACCTTTAGGTATAGAGCTAAAAAAATCAATATCAGAACTATGGTGGAAAGAAATGACGCAGGCTCATGAAAATATTGTAGGACTTGATAGTGCAATCATGATGCACCCTGATGTATGGGAAGCGAGTGGGCATATCGCAAACTTCAATGATCCTATGACTGACAACAAAGATAATAAAAAAAGATATCGTATAGATGACTTATTATCACAACAAAAGTCAAAAATTATTGATGCTATTTGCATCGAACTAAACATAGAAAATACAGATGTCGATGATATATATAACGACATTGCCCAAACTATATTAAATAATGGATCAAAATCTGATGGATTGCTAGAAAAAGCTGGTGTTATCGATCCTCATTCTGGCTCAGTCGGGAAATGGACTCCTGCTGTACAATTCAACCTGATGTTTAAAACAGACTCAGGCCCTTCAGAAAAAACGGGTAAAAACATTTATCTACGCCCTGAAACTGCACAGGGGATTTTTATTAATTATTTATTAGTACAAAACACAATGCGCTTAAAAGTTCCATTTGGTATTGCACAAATTGGTAAAGCATTTCGCAATGAAATTGTAGCACGAAACTTTATCTTTAGAACTAGAGAATTTGAACAAATGGAAATGCAATATTTTGTGCATCCATCAGAAGATGAAAAAAACATGGATTTATGGAAACAAAAAAGATTTGATTTCTATATCAATCACTTGGGTATTAATGCTGAAAATTTAAAATTTCATCAACATAGTAAAGATGCTCTAGCTCATTATGCAAAAGATGCGTATGATATTGAATATAATTTTCCATTTGGCTGGGGTGAAGTTGAGGGGATTCATAATAGAACAGATTTTGACTTAAAACAACATGAAAATCTATCCGGTAAGAATATGACTTACTTTGATACCAAATCTCAGGAAAAATATCACCCATATATCATTGAGACATCTACTGGATTAAATAGACTATTTTTAATGGTATTATGTGAAGCTTATCTTGAAGATACTGACAATAATAGAGTTGTATTGCGCCTACCATATGAATTGGCACCTATTAAAGCAGTAATATGTCCATTGGTGAAAAAAGATGGCTTACCTGAAAAAGCTACGTCTTTATTTAATGAACTAAACCAAGCTTTCCCTTGTGTCTATGATGAGCAAGGCTCTATTGGAAAGCGTTACTATCGACAAGATGAAGCTGGAACACCGTTTGGTATTACATTAGATCACGACACATTAGAAGATAATTCAGTAACAATACGTGAAAGAGATTCAATGAAACAAACACGAATACCAATCGATAAAATAGCTACATTCATTAGCGAAAATAAATAGGAGCAATGCTATGAGATCTGCTAATCCTGCATTAAACAATAATACTTTTAGAAATACTGGGCGTTTTTCTGGAACACAAGCAATGACTATTGATGGAACAGTAAATAAAACTGCTCTAGGATTACTTTTATTAATGACATCAGCTATTTATAGCTGGAATAATCCAGCTACAGCTTTAATGCTATTTTGGCCAATTACTATTTTCACATTCATATTATTAATGATTACTATTTTTAATAAAAAAGCGGCTCCCTATACTGTTCCACTTTATTGTCTGGCTGAAGGGGTAGTTCTTGGAGGAATATCTGCAATGGCAGAGTCAATGTATCCTGGAATTGCTAATCAAGCTATTTGTTTAACTTTTGGAATTTTAACTGCCCTTCTACTTTTATATAAAAGCAAATTAATTGCAGTAACAGATAATTTTAGATTAGGTGTATTCTCAGCAACATTTGGTATTCTCATTGTTTATATCTTAAATATGATCCTGTCACTTTTTGGAGTTTCATTTATGGGCTCATTGTTTGGTAATGGTACAACTGGTATTTTATTTTCATTATTTGTTATTGGAATTGCATCAATGAATTTGGTGTTAGATTTTGATTTTATAGAAAAAGGAGCAGAGAATGGTGCTCCTAAATACATGGAATGGTATGGTGCATTTGGCCTAATGATTACCTTAATTTGGCTCTATGTTGAAATTCTTAATCTTCTGATGAAATTACGTAGCAGAAGATAATAAGCCCCTCTCTTTAAAAGATTGACATTAATATCCTCTTACAATAAGTTATATCAACTAGGGGTAAAAGCACTTCTCTTTATGGAGGTGTTCTATACCAAATTTTTATTAATATGTACATAAACAAAGGAAGAAAGATAATGAAAAAGCTATATAATGTGATAGCACTAGTTATGATGTCTAGCTTTATGTTTGCACAAGGTTCAGTCTCAGGTACCGTGACTGATGGAGCAGGTAATGCTCTTTTTGGTGCTAATGTAACAGTTGAAGGAACATCATCTGGTGCTGCAACAGCAGCCGACGGATCATATTCAGTCGACGGTGTTTCAAGTGGTTCATATACTGTAACTGCTTCATACATTGGATATGAATCTGCAAGTGTTTCTGTAAATGTAGATGGTTCTGCAACCGCAAACTTTTCACTAGCATCTAGTGCAGTTTCTGGTAATTCTGTCTCAGTTCTTGGATCTCGTTTTGCAAGAAATGTAGACGAACAAGCAGTGCCTGTAGAAGTCATTACTGAGCTTGAAATTCGTGCATCTGGTTTCACTGAAACCAATGAACTATTACAAGCATTAGTACCATCTTATAATTCGCCTAAAGGCTATATTACAGATGGTTCTGACCATATGAGACCTGCTACTTTACGTGGTATGGCACCAAATCAGACTCTAGTACTAGTAAATGGTAAAAGACGTCATCAAGGTGCATTAGTACACGTAAATGGTTCAGTTGGTCGTGGTTCAACTCAGGTTGACTTAAATGCTATCCCAGCAAGTGCAATTTCTAAAATTGAAGTCTTGCGTGATGGTGCTGCAGCTAAATACGGATCTGACGCTGTTGCAGGTGTTATTAATTTAATATTAAAGGAAACTGGTGGAGCCGATATGAGCATTACCTACGGTCAAAATTATTCTTATTTTGAAAGAGGTTATGCTGCAGGCGAAGGTCTAATTGATGGACAAGATGAAAATACCTATTCTTGGGATCTTGATACAGATCACGAAGGTACTGGATACTTACCATACAGTGCAGACCGTGGTTATGCACGTTCAGGCCTTGAAACAGTTTTAAAAGAAGATGGAAGAAACTTAATTATTCATGCTGGTAACGGAATGGAAATATTTGGTGGAAATCTATACTTAAGTGGTCAAATTCGTGACGGTGGTCGTACAAATCGTGCAGGTCTTGACCCAAGAAGACAGTACTTTGCGGGTATGGATGCAGAAGAACATGCATTCGATAGAGAAAATCACCGTATTGGTGCTGGTAAGTTTGAACAAGTAAGTTTAATGTGGAATGGTAGTTTCCCTACGGAACGTGGTACTTTCTACACATTTGGTGGATATAATACACGAGATGGTGAAAGTGGATGTTACTACAGAAGAGCGCAAGATAATCGTACTCTTCGTGCATGGTATCCAGATGGATTCTTACCTCTAATTAGCCCAGAACTTTCAGACAAATCTTTTGCATTTGGAATGAAAGGTCTTATGGGAGATTATGCATATGATCTAAGTTTAACAAATGGATCAAATGATTTTGCATGGGGTATGACAAACAGTCATAACGCAACCTATGGTACTGGACCAGGACAACAGTCTGATTTCGATCTAGGAACATTAGGTTACAGTCAAACTACTATAAATTTTGATTTAACTACTCAAAAAGAGATTGATGGGTTCGCTGGACCAGTAAGTCTTGCTATGGGTGCTGAAATCCGTTCGGAAAACTATACTATCGAAGCTGGTGAAGAAGCAGGTTATGCTGATGGCGGTTTTGATGTATTAGACGGTCCAAATGCAGGCGCAGGCGCAGCAGTTGGTTGTCAATGTTTACCAGGATTAGCTCCTAATAATGAGCAAGACCGTGATAGAGACGCGCTTAGTTTCTACGTTGATGCTGAAGCAGATGTTAAAGACGGCTTATTAGTAAATGTTGCCGTAAGAGCAGAAGACTATAGTGACTTCGGTAATCACGCAACTGGTAAAGTTGCTATGAGATATGAAATACAAGATGGCCTAGCTGCTAGAGGTTCAATTAGCACAGGATTTAGAGCGCCAGCTTTACAAGAAGCATATTTCTCATCTATTGCAACAAACTTTATTGACGGAATACCTTACGAAGTAGGTACTTTCCCAGTTGATACAGAACCAGCTAAGGCTTTAGGTGCTAAACCACTTGAACCTGAAACATCACAGAACATTTCAATGGGTATGACTTATAAAGATGATACGTTTAGTTTAGCAGTAGATGCTTATAGCATTACTGTAGATGATCGTATTACTATGAGTGAAACCTTTAAGGGTTCTGGTGCTACTTCTGATATGGCAACATTCTTTGCTGACAGAGGTATCCCTGCCGTTGGTGGTAGATATTTCTTTAACGGAATTAATACTGAAACAAATGGATTGGATATAGTTGCAACTATGAATCGTGACCTTGCAAATGGTACACTATTATTAAAAGCAGCTATGAACTTTAATGATACTGAGGTTACTAATAAAGGTGATCTTGTAACTCCAGCAGCGCTAGCTGATTATACAGGCGCTTCTTTGTTAGGACGTTCTAACACTGTGAGATTTGAAAGTTCATCTCCTGCAGAGATGTTCCAGTTCTCAGCAAGAGTTCAAAAACCAACATCAACATTGATGGTTAAAATGAACCGTTGGGGTGAAGTAACAATTCCTTCAGGAAGTGTAGAAAGAGAACAAGTACTAAGTGGACAATGGACTACAGACATGGAATATTCATTCCAGGCAACTAGCCAAGTTCGTCTTTCATTTGGTATGAATAACGTTTTCGATGTCTACCCAGACAAAACTATTAAAAGAAATAGTTTCAATGGAATATTCCAACATTCTGGATATAGTCCATTTGGATTTAACGGACGTTATGTCTACACTCGTTTAGACATGACTCTATAATAGTTGAGTTAGTAGAACTGAATAAAATAAAAAGCCTCTATTTTTTGTAGAGGCTTTTTATTACCTTTTCATATCATGAGAATGCACTATACTATATTAACGATTATTGTATTGCTCTTTGCTGGTTGTAGCACACCAAATAATATGCAAGGAGGAGTGTCTTCTACTTCTAATATAGCATCACAGGTAGGTATTGATATCCTCAAAAAAGGGGGGAATGCATTTGATGCTATTGTTGCGACAGGATTTACGTTAGCAGTTACCTCTCCTTCGAATGGAAATCTTGGTGGTGGAGGTTTTTTAATTGCCTATACTGCAGATGGGGAAGCAATTAGTTTAGATTTTCGCGAAAAAGCTCCAGAACTTTCCTATGAAACAATGTTTCTTGATGAGAATGAACAATATAGTCGAAGTCTTTCCTTAAACTCTCATAAATCTTC
This sequence comes from Fidelibacterota bacterium, assembly GCA_036012065.1. Classification (GTDB taxonomy): domain Bacteria; phylum Fidelibacterota; class Marinisomatia; order Marinisomatales; family Marinisomataceae; genus Marinisoma. The sequence goes on along the minus strand of DASCOP010000030.1, from coordinate 11,318 downwards.
AGGTGTCCCAGGCACGGTCAATGGTTTATTAAAGATTTTTAGTGATTATGGCTCTGGTAATTTTACATTAGAAGAAATAATGGCTCCTGCCATAGATTATGCAGAAAATGGGTATCCAATTAATGGAATTGCTGCACAAGGATTTGATTCTTATAAATCATTATTTTTAAATGATGAAGGATCTGCTAAAATTTTTATCAAAGATATAAACAATGATATTTTGAATATTCAGCAAGCTTTCATAAATGGCGAACTCTCTCAAGAAGAGTATGCAAAAAAATTAGCTAATATTGACGAGTGGCAAGAGGGTGATATTTTAATACAAAAAGATTTGGCCAATACATTAAAGCGTATTGCTAAAAATGGTAACTCTGGATTTTATTCTGGTAAAACAGCAGAACTGATTATACAAGAGATGGTTGCTAATAATGGTTTTATAACAAAAGAAGACTTACTCAACTATCATTCAGTCTATCGAGAGCCTGTAATAGGCACATATAGAAACAATCAAATTATTTCTATGGGTCCACCAAGCTCAGGTGGAGCATTATTAGTACAAATGTTTAATATGATTGAAAACTTTGATATGAAATCTATGGAAAGAAACTCTACAGAATTTGTACATCTTTTAACGGAGGTACAAAGACTGGCTTATGCAGATAGAGCAATACACCTAGGAGATCCAGATTTTTGGCCTAGCCCGATTCCTATGTTAACATCAAAAGAATATGCAAAAGAACGATTATCATTAATATCAATGAATTCTGCTACTCGTAGTACAGAAATTGCAGCAGGTAAGAACCTTTCAAAAGAAAGCGTGGAAACAACACATTATTCAGTAATGGATAATCAAGGTAATGTTGCAGGAATTACTACTACGCTTAATATGAGTTATGGTAACAAAAAAATAGTAGATGGTGCTGGATTTTTATTAAATAATGAGATGGATGATTTCTCATCTAAGCCTGGCACGGCAAATGCGTTTGGGTTAATTGGATACAAGGCTAATGCTATTGCGCCATTTAAACGACCGCTTAGCTCTATGAGTCCTACAATTATTATTGATAGTGAAGGCGCTCCGATTTTAACAATTGGTGCTGCTGGTGGATCAAGAATTATTACTGCAGTATTACAGACTATTATTAGTGTTGTGGATCATGATTTGAATATACAAGAAGCTATTGATACACCAAGAACACACTCTCAATGGTTGCCAGATAATTTAAGATATGAAAAAAATTCTCTCACCAAGGAAGCTATTAGTGAGCTAGAAGCACTAAATCATATATTTGAACATGACGGTTTTGTAGAAAGAGGTGTATATGGGCTTGCGCAAATACATGGAGTACAATTAAAAGATAATAAATTTATAATAGGTTTTGATAAAAGAGGAAAATATGATGAAAATGAAGGCATTACATACTAATAAATCATTAATTGCACTAACACTACTAACAACCATAATTCTTTTAGGTTGTAGCGATAGCAATCGTGCTACACAATCAACAGTACCTACGCCTACTGTTATTTATACCCCAGGAGAAATAGTGTCAGATGGTCAAGGTTATGTTCAATATAGGGTTGGTAATACTCCTGTGATTATTACTGTGCCTCATGATGGGACATTAGTTCCATCTACAATGGCAGATCGTACTGGGAATACAGCTCGTGCAGTAAATACCAGAAAAGTAGCAGAACAGTTTGCAGTATTTTTTAATGCAAATTCGAATGGTCTTTTTCCACATATTATTTATAACAACGTTAGTCGTACAAAATTAGATCCTGATGCAAATCTAACAGATGGAGCGCAAGGAAATAGTTATGCTACCCTGTCATATGGAACATATCACAGCTATCTACAAACAGCTATTGATTCTGTAGAGGCCCATTTTGATGCAGGAGTACTGCTAAACCTGGTGGAGCATGATCATTCTGTGGAACAGATTGAATTAGGCTATCTATTATCTGCAAATAATTTAAATCTATCAGATAGCGCGCTTAATGCATATAGCAGTCAATCTAGCATTAAGCAACTTGCATCTATTTCTGCATCAACATTCTCAGAGGTAGTTAGAGGATATAGTAGTTTTGGTAATTTCTTATTTGCCTCATCATACAGTGGCTATAATTTTAATGTTGTACCGACATTAGACAATCCATCGCCAGGCACTAATCCATACACATCTGGAGGATATACTTTAGAAACCTATGGTAGCAGTGATAGTGGTAATATTAATGCGATTGAAGTAGCTACTCCATATACCGGTTTTAGAGATAATGCCAATGCTTATCGTGCGGTAGGGGTGGTCTTAGAAAATGCTACTAAACAGTTCTACCAAGAACAATCAGGTCAAGCTATTTACTAACAACTTATCTTAACGCATTAGCTTTATTTAAATATTCGGTAGCATCTTCAAGTCTACCTTCTCCAAAATAGGTACGATATACCCCAAAATAATAACTAGCATTATTTGGATCAGTATCAATCAATTCTAAATAATATGTTCTAGATTTTCTCCATCTTTCTGCTTGTTCAAGTGCTTTTGCAAGACCCAATAAAGCTTCTTTATCATCAGGAGCTAGAAAATATGCTTCTTCAAAATTATATTCTGCTTCTTCAAATTCTTGCATATTTAAATACACTAATCCTCTATTAAAAAATAAATCTACTTTTTCTTTATCATCTTCAGATTGCTCGATTGCAGAATCAAGATGTATCAATGCAGACTCAAAGTCTTCCTTTGCAAGATATAAAGCTCCTAGATTTTTAAGAGCAGATACTTCATTAGGATCAACTGATAAAGCACTTTCATAGTATCCTAATCCTTTATCAAAATCGCCTAAACGTACTGCGCTCTGTCCTGCACTAACAAGAAGTGCCAGGTTAACATCTTTTGGTATATCTGGCAAATCTAATGCTTGGTCTATGTATTTAAATGTGTTTTCTTTGTCGCCTTTTACTGAATAATATAGGCCAAGTAGCGCATATGCACCTGGTTGTAAAGGATCTAATTCTTTAGCCTGATACGAAGTTGCAATAGCTTGGTCTAGTAATGCATTTCTTTTATCCGGATCGCTTACTTTGTTTAATAAGCCTAAAAATCCAGACGCTCTATAATAAATTAAGTTATAACTTTTTGTTAGTGAAGCTGCAACAGCTTGGGACATCAATATTTTTTTATCATTTGGAGTAGGACGAATCTTAATACTTGCTGAAGCAGTGCTTGCAATATCCATATACTCTTTTACTTTAGCCCAATTTTGTGATCTAGGATAAATTTTATCTCCTAAATGAAATGCTGCTTCCCACTTATCCTTTGGATGATTTAAGGCTTTTAATAAAAACTCCTCTGCCTTATCCCATTCTTTGTCTTTTAATCTAATTTTTGCAGACTCTAAATCTTGTCCAGCAAATAGTGTAGAAACCAATATTAATGTAAGAAAAAAGTTTTTTATAATTCGCATAAGTATATATCCTCCAGTTATAGGAACAAGTTAGTAGTATTATTATCAGATTTCAATAGGTAAGACTTGATTGAATCCATTCTTTGCGCATGGAATATTCTTCATCAGAAAACCCTATCAGACCTTTATGAGCAATATTTTCAATACAAAAAGATGCCATTGTTGCACCAGATATCATAGAATCTTGTATATTTTTACCGCTCATTTTTGATGATAAGAGACCTCCTGCAAAAGAGTCTCCTGCCCCAGTGGTATCCATAACTTTTTTAACTGGATATGCTCCTATAGAGAAATGATTATTATTGTCAAAAAAAGATGCTCCATCTTCTCCTTGTTTAATGATTAAGCTATCAGAGCCCATATCTAATATGTATTTCGCCATATCCTCTAAATTAGGATTTTTTAATCCACATAAATGAGTAGCCTCATTATAATTAATACACAACAAATTAGATTTGGAAATAATTTTTTTCAACTCGCTCTTGGCTATATCCATATACAACTTAAAAGTGTCTAGTATAATAAATGGTTTTGATTCAATTTGATTTAAAAGAGTAAGTTGTAAACGAGGGTGAGTATTACCCAATAATAAGTATTCACAATTTTTTGAATTTTGTGATAAAACTGGTTCATATTTTTCTGAAACTCCAGGATCTACATAAAGTGTCTCTCGTGTTGAAAAATCGTCAGAATACTCACCGCCCCAAGCAAATGTATTGCCTTGCTCTATTTTTAAATCGTTTAAATTAATAGAATGTTCACCTAGAAGAGTAAAGTGTTCTTTCGAAAAATCATTTCCCACCATTCCAACGATTTGGCATTCTTTCTTCTTAGTTGCTAACAATGCATAAGATGCTGATCCTCCCAGTACACCTGAATAGGAACCATACTTATTAACAATTTTATCAATGCTAATTGAACCAAAAACTAGAGCTTTATGTGATTGATTTGAAGTCATAAAATTTTTTATTAAGATATGAAAGTAATCTAAATGAAAAAAGAAAAAATAGTATTAGGTATTAGCGGAGGGGTTGATAGTTCAGTTGCAGCTCTCTTATTACAAAAAGATGGATATGATGTGCATGGTGTCTTTATGAAGAATTGGGATGATAAGCATGCTATTTGTTCTGCAGAAGACGATTATGCTGACGCTGTTAGTGTATGTAAAAAACTGGATATCTCGTTAAAAAAAATTGACTATACAGATGAATATAAAGATAAGGTATTTAAACAATTTCTAGATGACCATATTAACGGATTCACCCCCAATCCTGATGTGCTATGTAATAAAGAAATAAAATTTGAAGTGTTTCAAAATTATGCACAAGAAATAGGTGCAACAAAAATTGCTACAGGTCACTATGCAGATCATTACAAATCTGGGTCAAATTGCTATCTAAAAAAAGCAAAAGATAAATCAAAAGATCAAAGCTACTTTCTACATCAACTAGGACAATCTGAATTAGAAAATACCATCTTCCCTTTAGGTAAAATTTTAAAAAAAGAGGTGCGAAATATTGCAAAAAAATATTCTCTAGTCAATCATAATAAAAAAGACAGCACCGGAATATGTTTTATTGGAGAAAGAAAATATAATGATTTTGTCGGAGAACATTTATCATCTGAAAAAGGAGAAATTCAGTCACTTGATGGAGAAATATTAGGCAAGCACAATGGTCATATTTATTTTACAATTGGTCAAAGAAAAGGTTTGGGTATTGGTGCAAGATTTAGCGCTGAAGACAAGCCATGGTATGTAGCTAAAAAAGATATTAAGAATAATATTGTTTTTGTGGTACAAGGAGAAGACCATCCTGCTCTGTTTAGTAAAACAATTATAGCAAAGAATATTAATTGGATTAATAAAAAACCTAAGATATTACCAAAAAAATATTATGCAAAAGTCAGATACAGAGATAAAGACAAGAAATGTAATATTTTTTCTTTAGATAACAATTCATATCTCATTAAATTTGAGTCAAAACAAAAAGCTATCACTACAGGACAATCTATTGTCTTTTACGATAAAGAAGGGACATGTATCGGTGGTGGTGTTATATCAAAAAGAGATATACCTTTTTTAGGGCAAAATATTGAATGAATAATCAACTACATATTGGAATTTTGGCTGCAGGCAAGGGATCAAGAATGGAATCTGAACTGCCTAAGGTTTTACATCAACTAAATGGTAAAAGTTTAATTGATTATGTGCTAGATACAGCATCAGAATTAAATCCAGATTCAATCACTCTTGTAGTGGGTTTTCAAAAAGATCGTGTCAAAAATCATATACAAAACAATAATGTAAATTATGTATCTCAAGAAGAGCAGCTAGGAACGGGTCATGCAGCACTACAACTGGAAAATCAGCTAGAAAATCAATCAGGTCATTTATTAATATTATATGGTGACGCACCAAATATCAAATCTAGCACCCTATCCCCTATAATAAATGAACATATAGAGGAAAATCGTACTGCAACTTTGATTACTGCAACGCTAAACGATCCAACAGGATATGGTCGCATTATCAGAAATCAAGATGGCGATCTATTAAAAATAGTAGAAGAAAAAGATTGCACTCCAGATGAGAAAAAAATCAAAGAATGGAATCCTGGTATATACATTTTTAAAATTCCACAGCTTTTTAGTGAATTAAAAAGAATAAAATCTAATAATGCATCAAATGAATACTATTTAACCGATGTTATAGAGTTGATTAAAGAAAATTCTCCAGTACAAGCAAAAAAAATTGACAATCCTATGGAGGTAATAGGAATCAATACAATAAACCAATTAAATTCACTGGAAAATAGTTAAGGATGAAATATTTTCTTGATTCAGTCATTGTTATACTCTTAATCATTATTATTATTTTTGGATGGTCGCTATCAAAAAGCTTCCTGGATCAGAAGGTTGTTGCTAATAATTCCAATCAAAAAGTAGAATCAACTCAAAAAATCAAATTATTTGAAAATTATGACAATCAAACATTGAAGGTTGGGATATTAAATGGATGTGGAGTGAGTGGAGTAGGAAATGATTTTTCTAACATATTACAAACTAAATATGGTCTGACAATTGTAAGAACTGAGAATGCAGATAATTTTGACTATGAAACAACAAAAGTCATCATTATAAACGAATCGAATCCGAATATTGAAAATCTACTGACAATTTTAGGCATAACGATCAATGATAGGAATGTGGAGTTCAATAGTTCATATAATCCTCAAGAAGATATTCAAATAATCATTGGAAAAGACTACTTAGATTTTCTTAACTTGAATCAATGAAAACAAATCCACTAGTAAAACAAATTGTTAGCCTCGCTGGAGAAAAAAAAGCTGAAGACTTGGTAGCGCTTAATGTATCTAAGATTACTTCTTTGTCTGATTATTTTATTATTTGTTCTGCTAAAAATCTTATACAAGTAAAAGCTATTGCTGATAATATTAAAGATAACATTAAAGAAAAACCTTGGAGCACTGAAGGTTATGAAAATGCACATTGGATTATTCTTGATTATGTTGACATAGTAGTACATATCTTCTTTGAAGAAACCCGTCATTATTATGACTTAGAGCGTATCTGGTTTGATGCAAAAACTGTTAAAATAGCATGATTGAAAAAACATTAAAATCTTTTATAGAAGACTATTTAAAAAATAATGGTTTTACAATATCAAATTGGAATGTTTCTATCAATACAAAAGAGGGTTTTGGAGATTATTCATCGAATATTGCCCTGATTTTGGGAAAAAAAATAGGCAAAAATCCAATAGATATTGCTGAAGAAATAGTATCATCTCATAATAAAGAGGAAAATCTCTTTACTCTTTCTGCAACTAAACCTGGATTTGTTAACTTTCATATTTCCATTGATTACTATTTTGATATCATTAATAATATTTTAAATCAAGATATTAATTTTGCAAAACCGCATAAACGTAATCAGTCAGCTAATGTAGAATTTGTAAGTAGTAATCCGACTGGTCCCCTTACTGCTGGCCATGGAAGAAACACTATATTGGGTGATATGGTATCAAATATCTTATCATGGCATGGCTATGATGTGACAAGAGAATATTACTATAATAATGCAGGTAAACAAATGCGTATGCTCGGTGAATCTTCTTATGCAAAGTATGCAAATAAAATTGGTAAAGATGTACCTGTCCCAGAGAATGGATATGTTGGAGAGTATTTAGATGATATTGCAGATGAAATGATTAAACAATTTGGGAAAGAGCTTGATGAAGACAGTCTGCATTTCAGGACTTTTACAGAACAGAAAATATTTGAGAGTATCAAAAATACACTAAAAAGCTTAGGAATTGAATTTGATCTTTTTTCTCAAGAACAAAAATTCTATGACAATGGAGCAATAGATAATGTACTAGAAGCTTTAGAGAAAAAATCATTATCATATAAAAAAGATGGTGCTATCTGGTTCAAAACCACTAGCCTAGGAAAAGAAGAAGACAAGGTGTTAGTAAAAAGTACGGGTGAGCCAACTTATCGCTTACCTGATATTGCTTATCATATAGATAAGGTAGATAGGGGTTTTGATTTAATTGTCGATATATTTGGCGCAGATCATATTGATACCTATCCAGATGTGCTGCTCGGATTAGAAGCCTTGGGCAAAAAAATAGATCATATTAAAGTGATAGTGCATCAATTTGTTACGCTAAAGAAAAATAATGAGGTTGTCAAAATGTCTACTCGTAAAGCCAACTTTATTACCTTAGATGCTCTAATAGAAGAGCTGGGCGTAGATGTAGTCCGATATTTCTTTATTATGCGAGGAGCAAGCAGTCACTTAGATTTTGATTTTGATTTAGCAAAAGATGGGTCTGAAAAAAATCCTGTCTACTATCTGCAATATGCACATGCCAGAATTTCAAATCTACTTATCCGATACAAAAATGATATCAAAGAAGATGTAGATTTAGATTTGAGTGTACTAAAAGAAAAAGATGAGGTAGTATTAATAAAAAAATTATCTGAATTTCCGACAAAAATGAATGAAATACATGATTCTTTAGAGCCGAGGAAATTAGCTACCTACCTTGAAGAAGTTGCAGCATCGTATCATAAATTCTATGGTAATCATAAGGTGATTAATATTGATAATATACCATTATCATATGCACGAAAAAATCTTTGTAATGCAACACAAATTATTCTAAAAGCAGGGTTAGCAATCTTAGGGGTTACTGCTCCAGAGAAAATGTAAAATATTATGTCTGATATAACAAGACGCGAGTTTATTCGAAGAGGTTTAATACTTTCTGCTGGAGCATCTTTGATTATATCTTGTGAAGACAATGATAGTGATCCTACTACCACAATTGATACATCTCCGGGGATGTTAGATGAAGCTAGCAATACTAAAAAAGTAATTATAATAGGTGCTGGCATGTCTGGTTTAGTCGCTGGTTACGAACTAGCAAGAGCTGGACATGATGTAAGCATATTAGAAGCAAGAGATAGAATAGGCGGAAGAGTACTAACTATTCGCTCCCCTTTTTCTAATAATCATTTTGCAGAAGGTGGCGCAGCAAGAATAAAGCCAAGCCATAACCTAACAATAGGATATGCAAACCATTTTAATCTTGACTTAGATCCTTTCTATGCTACTTCTGGAGATTATATTAATATGTCAAACGGTAATCGTGAGATTATTACTAATAACACATATTTAAATACTAGTTTTATATCGATATTACGTAAAGAATATATGAAAATACGTGGGGGATTAGATCTTCTACCACATGCATTTTCTAATTCTAGTGCTTTGAATAATAGAATATATCTCGATACTCCAGTTACATCTATACAACAGCAGAATAATAGCGTAACAGTGCAAACATCAAATGGCAATCAATTTATTGCCGACAGAGTGTTATGTACAATTCCTCTAACTGTTTTGAATAAAATTCAATTTACACCCTCATTATCATCTGAAAAACAAACCGCAATGAATGGGGGATATCGCTATGCCCCTTCTACTAGAATTTATATGCAATTTCAAAATCGATTTTGGGAAAGTGAGTCGTTAAATGGGTGGGGTAATACTGATATTCCTGAAGAAATATGGCAACCTACTTGGGACTTATCCGGTGCTAGCGGAATTATGATGTCTTACTTGCGGTGGACACCAGCAGAAACTATGGATGCCCTCAATAATCAGGAGCGTATTGATTATGTATTAAACCGCTGGGAAAATATCTTTCCTGGAGTAACCAATAATTTAGAAAGTGGTACGTCGCATTCTTGGGCCAAAGAAGAATGGTCTAATGGAGCATATGCTTCTCCTACTAGCTCTCAAAATACTGCGCTAGCCCATCACATTGGTTTAGCTGAAGGACAAATTCATTTTGCAGGTGAACATGCATCAGACAATCCTGGCTGGATACAAGGAGCTTTATTTTCTGGGCTACGCGCAGCTAATGAAATTAATGATGCTAATTAATGTTAGTGATAGGACATAGAGGCGCACGTGGGTATGTTGCTGAAAATACTTTAGAATCTATTCAGAAAGCCTTAGACCTGCATGTTGATGGGGTAGAAATAGATGTCTATCAATGTGGTTCAGGAGAAATTGTAGTATTTCATGATAAAAGACTAAATAGACTTACCGGGAATAGGGGCTTTATTGAAAAGACTAATTTTGATGAATTAAATACTATTTTAGTAAAAGGAAAATATAAAATACCCACTCTAGAGCAAGTGCTTGAATTAATAGATGATAAAATATTATTAAATATTGAGCTAAAAGGGAAAAACACTGCTATTCCAACTGCGGCTATACTCAAAAAATATCTTCAAAGTTCACAGGCTGACATAAAAAAATTGATTGTTTCTAGCAAGAACTGGGAGGAATTAACACTTTTCAAAAACCAAAATACTAACATTCCTCTTGGCGTACTGAGCCATTATAATATATTTCTAGAAAAAAAGCTTAATAATATAATCACAAAAAGTAAGGAATTAAATGCTGTGGCTATACACCCCAAGTTCTCTATTTTAAATAAAAAAGCAATAGATAAGATGCATTCCTCTGGATTTTTAGTATACAGCTGGACTATTAATAGGCCAAAAGATATTAAACGAGCAATTCAATTAGGGGTTGATGGCATTATTACAGATTTTCCAGATCGTATTATGAAATAAAATCTCTGTGGAGGCGGGGAGATTCGAACTCCCGTCCATAATAGAGAAAAGGTAAATATCTACATGTTTAGTTACTTGATCAAGTTTCACCTTATAAAGGTTCAAGAACAGACGAATATAAGACTATCTTCTAAGGGTTCACTTATTTAGTTGAAGCAAAAAAATAAGCTATCTCATTTTTATGACATCATTCAGACAGCGATGAGCAACGCCTACTGATGATGGGTTGTAGCAATTAAGCTACAGCCATTTGGCCATAATCGGCACTTAATACGGTTTAGAAGTTTTAAGAGTTACTAAGCTCTACATGCAACTTAAAATTTCTTTCTAAAATGTCGAAACCTGTCGCCCCCAATTGTCAAATATATTGGAAGATACAATACTTTTTATAAACAAAAAAGGCTCCGTCAGCGCCAACCTCAGAGCCTTTCCGATTGCTTGTATTTGCGTACAATATCTAATTAAAGACTATGGTAAGATAATAGAATTTTATATAATTGGTCAATACTTTAATTGCAAAATTGAAAAAAAAAATTGAAAAATTTCTTTTTTTCCATTACCAAATCTGAGTTCATTGCCTTAAATTAATCCCTAGTTTTGCCGACGTAGCTCAATGGTAGAGCAGGGGCCTTTTAAGCCCTTGGTTGTAGGTTCGAGTCCTTCCGTCGGTAC
>DASCOP010000029.1:0-9142 GCA_036012065.1 Fidelibacterota bacterium | reverse complement strand
CTCTTTTAGAAAATGTTGTTTACGACTTGGAAACAAAAGAAATAGATTTTGATGACAATACAAAGAGTGAAAACTCAAGAATATGTTACCCAATTCATTTTGTAGAGAACTCTTTAGGTTCAAAAGGTATTCCTAGTGCAGGGCCTCATCCTAGTGCAGTAATATTTTTAACTTGTGATGCCTACGGCATCATGACGCCAGTAGTTAGACTTGATTCACACCAAGCAATGTATCACTTTATAAGTGGGTATACAGCTAAAATGGCAGGAACTGAGACAGGTGTAGTAGATCCTGTAGCAGCATTTTCACCATGTTATGGTGGTCCATTTCTAACTTTACATCCATTAGTATATGCAAAACTATTACAAGAAAAATTAGCAAAATATCAAGCTCCAATATACCTAGTTAACACTGGCTGGTCTGGATCAAGCGCAACTTCAGGTTCAAAAAGAATTGATCTTAAACTTACAAAGCATATTATAGATTTAATTACAGATGGTAAGTTAGATTTTAGCAATTCAGTAAAAGATAAGTTCTTTCATCTGGATATTCCTTTAGATCTAGAAGGTTTAGATAATGATTTCTTAGTGCCGGATAGGGGCTGGAACAATTTAGATGAATATTACAGAACTGGTAATATGCTAACTGATTTGTTTAATAAAAATTTTAATAAATTTGATATATCAGATCAAGATATTCTGAATGCTGGTCCAAAAAATCAATCAGGAGGAGTATAAATATGGCAACTTTAATTTTACGAGACACACACAATGCATTAGAAGAGGAAATGAAATCTCTTGAGAAATCAAAGAGAGAGACCGCAGTAAAGATTAGAGAGGCAGCTGACCATGGAGATCTTAAAGAAAATGCGGAATATCATGCTGCCAGAGAGAAGCAAAGTTTAATAGTATATAAAATACAATTGATGCAGTCTTATGCACCATTCAGACTTATTGGAGATAGCGATATTGGAGTTGAAGAGGTAGGCTTTGGAAATAAGGTCGCAGTCCTTGAAGAAGGAAAAGATGAGGCTGAAGACTATTATTTATTAGGCCCTATCGAATCTGAATTGGATTTATATCCATTGACTGTTAGTTATAAGTCACCTTTTTTTCAAGCTATAGTTGGAAAAAAAATTGATGAAGATTTTACGCTTGAGATTCAAGGTGAAGATATAAAGTTTACAATTAAAGCAATTGAAAAGATTACTGCAGAATAAATAGATATCTTAGTGTAAATTCTAGGAAGAGTGTCAATATAATGTATGGGGGTGCATTGTTTCTTAAGTTTCCATCTATATACATAAGAAGTGCTATTATGATTGCTTTTTGGGCAGGAATTAGCATGGGAACGCATGTTGCATTTACTACTGCGTTTGGTTTTCCAATCAGTAAAACATACTCTCCTTACATACAAACTCATGGTTATCTTCAGCTTATGGGTTGGGTTGGTTTGTTTGTTATGGGTATTTCAATTCATTTCCTTCCTAGGTTAGCCAATTTTCATAATCTCAATAAAGCGCTTGTGAGATTTATTTATATCTTCATGATATTTGGCCTTTCTAGTCGATACTTGTTTCATTCAATTTTACCATATCTAACTGAATCAACCTGGTATCCTATAATTGGTTCAGTTGTGGTGTTATCAAGTATCTTGGTTTTATTGAGCATTATTCTTTATATGTGGTTCTTATTTTCAATTGTATCAATAATGAAACCTGAATTAGCATCTCCAAACAGAGACATCCGGTATTTTTTAATAATGAATATTTTAGGATGGATTATTTATGGATTAGGAACAGTTATTTTACTAACAACGATGGTATTAAACCACCATATCTCCTTAAACCATGAATATCATTTATTTTTAGTTGATTTATTTATTCACTTTACAATTTTTCCTATTTGTATTGGTGTAGGATTAAGAGTAATTCCATTATTTCTAAGATTAAAAACTATTCAATGGGATGTAAAGAGGTTCAGCCTAATCTATTTAGTTATTGTTGTAACAATTTTCAATTTAAAGTTTCAGGTGCTTGGAGATTTCTTAAATAATATTCAGAATGTTGATATCCTCATTTATGTATTATCTATTATCAAAGATTCTCTTATTATATGGTTTATTTTTAAGATAAATATTTTCTCCAAGATTCGTTTCCCATGGAATAGTAGTCTAATAAAGAATAATTCTTCCCAACCTGGAAAAAATTATGGAGACTTTGGTCCATTTCAAGGTCTTGTCCGATCTGCATTTGTTTGGTTAGCCATTGGATTGATTATTGATATGATAGCTCAGATAGGATTTTTATTTGAGATTCCAACAGATATCAGGTTAGATGGAATTCGTCATATGTGGCTTGCAGGATTTGTATCATTATTAATTATGGGACTAGGACTAAGAATGGTTCCTCCAATGACCGGGATTAGAAGAGAGATCAATCCAAGAAAAATTTTTTGGTTAACAGTGATTATGAATATATCAGTTCTCTTTAGAACATTATATCTTATTGTTCCGAGATATATATTAAGTATAATTCCTAATGGAGGGGGTATAGCAATGCAGCTTTTTGGATTGTCTGGAATATTCTTTTTATTTGGATTAGCAATTTTTTACTATCTATTAAAGCCAATGCTAAAAGCTAATTAGAAATCTTCGTAAGGTCATTTTCTTGCATTGCAGATTTAAAGAGATTTTTTCCTTCAAGTAATTTTGTACCATTAACATAGCTATAATATTTTCTACATTCACAAGATAGATATTCAATATCAATAGGTTGAAATGGTCGTTTTGATTCTGGCCAGTATCTTTTTTGTAGTTCAATCATTTTTTCACATGTTTCTTGATGATTTTTTAATCCAAGATGTTTCTGTAATCGATCTAAATAGGCAATTGCACCAATCCCAGTTGGAACATGGCTTGCTGGATTAATGATATCCGGTCTAAACCAAGCCAAATCAATAATAGCCATAAAAATAGGAAAATCATTTTCCATTTTAAAAAGAGCATTAATAGAATTAGTAGCTTTGATTACATTTCCTTTTGATTCTATAATAATTTCAGCTAGTGATTCTTTAATTTTTGGAAATAATTGTACTGCTGCATCTAATCGAGAATACTCTTTTCCCTCCCAATGTATAGGTTCAACAGGGTAAGCGGTAAGATTACACCAGGAATCAAAGGATTTTAATGTGACCAGTAAATCTTTTGGTTTTAATAATATATCTGAAGACAGTTTATCCAATATTTTTTGTTTATTGCACCAACGAGCAAAGAATAATGCATGAATCAACATTGGTAAATCTTTTTCCGAATCTTTAGCAAAAGCTATAATGGCTTTACTACTACGATCATCTTCTCGGAATACATTTAAGAATCGACCTTTCTGAAGAATAATATCATCTGTCCACGGATATGCATCACCACTTTCTCTTGCTAGTCTAATTTTTTCTCGTTCACGGCAAAAATCAAAAAAAGCGGATACAGGGTCATTCAGTTTTAATCCATCAAGTGCATTAGTATAGGGATTATTAGCTTTATTCATCAGGTTATTTTCTTGCATTAAGCATTAAATATAGACCAATGCTTACAAATATTATATTTGATAGCCATGCGCCTAAAAAAGGCGATAATACACCAGCATAACCAAGAGATTGACCAAATTTCAAAATAATAACATAAGCAAATATGGTTGCTAGACTTAATCCTCCTCCAAATGCTAATGTTGTATTAGATCTAAAAACTGATAAAGGAATTCCACAAAATATTACAATAAGACTAATGAAAGAGTATGCAAGCTTGTAATGTAAGTCTACTTCCCATTTTAGCGTATTAACACCATTACTCTTTAAGGTTGCAATTTGACCTTTAAGTTCATTGTAAGAGCGTTCTTCTGATGATCCGCTTGTTTGGGTGATATCTTCAGGAGAAAAATTTAAGCTCAATAGAGAATCTTCATTAGATCTTGCAAGGATAGTTTCATACCCCATTTCATCAAATTCTCTGATAGAAAAATTTCTTAAATTCCATTGTGATTTTTCTGTATTCCAGATACCTTTTTTGGCATCAATTCTTTTCTGCATTTTTCCATCACTCATTTCCATCAGATTTAGATTCACTATGACTTGATTCATGTTATTATATTTATCAATTGCAATTAATTGACTTCCATTTTTCTGGAAATAAACATTATCATAAACAGACTTATCCTTACGCTTGCTTTTGTTTTTCTGTAGATAATTTTTCTTTATTTCATTTTGTATCTTATTATTTTTTATAACGACAGTATTATCAAAAAAGAAAGATCCAATACTTAATAGTAGTCCCAGAAATAATACAGGAATCGATAACCTATAAAGACTTAATCCGGATGATTTCAAAACAAGCCATTCTTTTTTTTGTACCATCATACCATAAGTAAATACGGATGCTACAAGGCAGGTAACAGGAATAGTAACGCTAATCATAGAGGGGATAGCAGCCATATAGTAGTCAATTAAGATAGAAGTTGTCACTTCGTTATCGATAAACTTATTTAAGTTCTCAAAAATATCAACAATGAGTGATATTAATGTAAAGAATAAAGATACAAATAGAAATGTGATCGAAAATTCTCTAAGAATATAATAGTCAATTTTTTTCATTATATTCTTAACTTACTTAATCATGGATTTAATTAATAATTTTTTTGCAAATTTATCAAATTTCCTTTGGGGAAATTTTGGAGTAGCCAATTTGGTAATTGGTGGGGGTATATTCTTTTTATTTTATTCTAAATTAACTCCATTTAGATACTTCAAACATGCTTTTGACATATTGCTCGGTAAATACGACGATCCTGATGATGAAGGTCAAATTTCACACTTCCAGGCACTCTCTACAGCGCTATCTAGTACAGTAGGAATAGGCAATATTGCTGGAGTAGCAGTTGCCATATCTTTAGGAGGACCTGGAGCATTATTTTGGATGTGGGTTAGTGCCATAGTAGGGATGGCAACTAAATTTTTTACATGCTCTCTTAGTATTATGTTTAGAGGATATGACTCTGATGGCGAATTACAGGGTGGACCGATGTATGTTATTGAGCAAGGAATGGGTAAGAAATTCAAATTTTTATCCTATTGGTTTAGCATTGCTGGTCTTGTAGGCTGTCTATCTTTGTTGCAAGTAAATCAGTTAACTCAAATTCTTTCAGATCAATTGACTAAGATAAATCCAGAAATTAGTACAGGAATTTCACTTGATTTAACAATAGGAATTATTATTGCTCTAATAGTATCAGCAGTTATTTTTGGAGGATTAAAACGTATTGCAGATGTAGCATCCAAAGTTGTACCATTTATGGTACTTATCTATCTTTTCGCTGGATTATTTATAGTATTTTCAAATATTTCATTAGTGCCATCCATTTTTAATTTAATTGTTACTAGTGCTTTTAATGGAAGTTCTGTTGCTGGCGGTTTTGTAGGAACAGCAGTGGTTATTAGCCAAGGATTTAGAAGAGCAGCATTTTCAAATGAAGCTGGGATGGGTACAGAAGTTATGGCTATTGGAGCATCAAAAAATAACGAACCTATTAGATCAGGTTTGGTTGCAATGATTGGTCCACTTATTGACACGATTATTGTATGTACTATTACTGGAATTGTTATCTTGTTGTCGGGAGACTGGATGTCCGGAGAATTTTCTGGTGTAACTTTAACCCAGAAATCATTTGCAAATCATCTTGGTATTGTAGGCGACTTTATTTTGATTTTTTCAGTAGCAACATTCACGCTATCAACAATGTTCGGTTATTCATATTATGGATGTAAATGTGCATCCTATTTGTTTGGAGCAGGTTCAAAATTCTATTATAGAATCTTCTATGTAATGAGTCTTGTTTTAGGTTCTGTTTTATCTTTAGATTTAGCAGTAAATATTGTAGATGCTATGTTTGCTTTAATGGCTTTTCCAACTATGATTTCAGCCATTTACTTATCGCCATATATCAAAAAAGAGGCAAAGAAATATTTTGAAACTGTTTAGAGGGGGAATTGTAATATGAAAAAGATTTATATATTTGATATGGATGGGACATTAACTCCATCAAGGAGAGAAATGACTCCTGACTTTGAAGAATTCTTTTCGATGTGGGCAAATACACACACTTTCTTTCTTGTTAGTGGAAGTAACCTGGAAAAAATTAAAGAACAAGTTCCTCAGTATATTCTAGATTTATCCGAAGGAGTATTTACATGTGGAGGTAATCAATTATGGTTGAATGGAAAGTTATCATATAATCACGAGTTTAAACCTTCAGATGATTTATTATCTTTCTTAAAAGAGCAATTAGAAAATAGTAAGTATCCATTGAGAGCTGGGAATCATATTGAAGATAGAGGTTCAATGTTAAATTTCAGTGTTATTGGTAGAGATTGTTCTTTAGAAGAGAGAATAAATTATTTTGAATATGATTTAAAGACTCAAGAAAGAGCAAATATTGCTAATGAGATTATCAATAGATGGGCAAATATTGATGCAGTGATAGGTGGCCAGATATCTATTGATATTACACCTAAAGGTATGAATAAATCACAAGTTTTAAATGAGGTTAAGAAATTTTATGCTAATGAAGAGTATATTTTCATAGGCGATAGAACCATGGAAGGTGGAAATGACTACCCACTAGCAAAGATAATGCATGATACAGAAAATTGTTCTGTTTATCAGGCTGGAGAACCTTCTGCCGAAGATGGTTACAAGGACACTCAAAAAATATTAGAAGAATTAAGTGATAAATAAAGATATCAAAGACTATAGACAGCTTTTTTCAGAAGAGTTTAATAAGCTACAAGAACTAGAAATACCTTCATACCTTTATGATCCCATTAAACATATAATAAAATCTGAAGGAAAAAGATTAAGACCTTTTATTGTTCAGTTTTTAGGTGATTTATTTAATAATGATTCCGACGACACAATGAACGCTGCTATGGGAGTAGAATTATTACATAATTTTACATTAGTGCATGATGATATTATGGATGAAGATGATTTAAGACACAATGTTGTCACTATTCATAAAAAATGGGACAATGCTCATGCAGTACTAGCAGGAGATGGTTTAGGAGCTCTTGGACCACTTTTTATTGGAAAAATAAAAAAGAATACTTTAGATATCCTTATAAGATATAATGAAGTTATACTAGAAATATGTGAAGGTCAGGCATATGATATGGAATTTGAATCAAGAGATACTTCTGTTGATGAGTATCTATTGATGAGTGCAAAAAAAACAGGTTCTTTATTTGAATTTTGTTTTGAAGTATCTTCTTTAATTAGTGATGATTATTTAGAATTCAAATCTCAACTCAAAGAATTTGGAAGAAATCTTGGTATCATCTTTCAGATACAGGATGATATATTAGAAATGTCAACCTCTTCAGAGAATATGGGGAAAAGGACAAGCTCTGATATTAAACGAAAGAAGAAGACAATTTTATCTAGCATGGCATTAGATCATGATAAGGAAAAATGGACTAGTCTTCAATCCAAGATAGAAGATTTTTCGCTAGAAGAAAAAAAATCAATGCTTAAAGATTACTATAGCAACTCTGGCATTATTGATAGATCAAATGAAATATTATTAAATCTTGAGAAAAAGTGTAAAGATATAATTAAATTGTTACCTGATACAATTCATAATGATATGAATGATTTATTAAATATTATTGCAAAGAGAAAGAATTAAAATGCACAAGGAAATTCAAAGTTTTCCATCTCAAATATCTCAAGCTATAAATGACACTAAAAGTTTATCTATTAATTTAGATAAAATTCATAGGGTCGTAATTGCAGGTATGGGAGGTTCTGCTATTGCTGGATTAATTATGAAAGATATTTCTCCTCATTTGGAAATTATAGTAGAAAGAAATTATTTTCCAAATGCTATCATCGATGAAGATACCTTGTTAATTATATGTTCTTATTCTGGAAATACAGAAGAGACTCTCTCTTATTATAATCACGCATCAAGCTTGACAGAAAATATTTTTGGAATAACATCTGGGGGGAAACTTTTAGAATTGCTAAAAAATGATAATCATAATCACTGTCTTTTGCCTAAGGGTTATCCACCAAGATCTATTCTTGGATATGCTCTAACAGTATTAATAAAATTATTAGATGAAGATGAACTGCTTGATCTTGTTAATATTGATTTACTTCAAGAATATTCTGATAGCTTCTCTACCGAAGATAGCGAAGTCTACAAAATAGCTCATAAAATTCACTCTACTTTCCCGGTTATTATTACTGAAGAAGATTTATCTTCGATTGGTTATCGTTTAAAGTCTCAGCTTAATGAGAATAGTAAGATATTATCTTATAACGTTACTTTGCCAGAAATGAATCATAATGATATTGTCGGATGGGAAAATAAAAAAATTGATAATAGTTTTTTCTCTTTACTCTGGATCGATATTAGTTGGCCTGCAAATATTAAACGAATGGATATTACAAAAGATATCTTGAGAAATAAGATTTCATCGAGTCATCATATTGAGATTCCATCTGATATTAAAAATGATTTAAGCGGTCTATTCTACTTAATTAATTACATTGATTGGTTGAGTTATTGGTGCGGAAAATTAAATAATGTTGATATTGATGCAGTAAAATCAATCGATATTCTTAAAAAAGAATTAGCTTAGATTTTTTTCAAAGCTAGAACTGAATTGTGTCCACCAAATCCGAAAGAATTACTTAGAGTAATGTTTACATTTGATTCTATACTTTTATTTGGAACATAATTTAAATCACAATCAGGATCAGGCGTTTCATAATTGATGGTAGGAGGGATAATTCCATCCTTCATGGCATACATACAGGCAATTACTTCAATTGCACCTGTAGCACCTAACATATGGCCTGTCATTGACTTGGTAGAACTAACCAATAAGTTATGTGCATTATCTTCTCCAAAAACTTTTTTGATGGCCTGAGTTTCTAGCATATCATTGTAATGGGTAGAAGTGCCATGTGCATTAATATAGCTTACATCATCTTTATTAATTTTTCCATCTTCTAGTGCTAATTCAATAGCCTTGATAGCACCTACACTATCATTGTGAGGTTGAGTAATATGATATGCATCGTTTGTAAT
>DASCOP010000028.1:0-3108 GCA_036012065.1 Fidelibacterota bacterium | reverse complement strand
TGTTAAACAAAAATTTTGAATCTTCTCTAAAATAGCCAGTCGATAAATAAAAATTATGTTTTGAAAGGATGGTATTGTAATCAATCTTATAGAATAAGCTTAAAGGACTACTATCTTTGTTTGCAAACTCTGAATAAGTGCCAAAAAAACTTTTCTTCATTGCAATAAATTCAAAATTACTAATTGAAGATTGTTTTCTTAGCCCAATATTTAATTTATCAAAACCATAGTCTCCAAATTCATATTGAAATTTACTTTTAACATATAGAGAATCAGACGGCATACTATCAAAATCAAAAGACAAAAATTTATTATCAAAATAAGTTGTCGATCTGTCAATTAATAAATCATCAAACTTTTTTTCTTTGTCCCAAACAATCTCATTATTATCTAAAGCAACGCCAAATTGATTGGAAAGATCATAATTAATATGACTTTGGCTAAATATTAGAGAGGTACTTAAAATAAAGAGTATAATGAGTTTGTTTTTCATTTATTGCTTATCACATTAACATGTGAATCCATATAATTAATTGTATGCAATAGAACAGCTTCTAAAGTTTGAGGTTCAACAGGGCTTTTCCACTCTTTTCTACCTTGATAAGATAAAATTAAATGCTCTAGCCTTACCTTATCCTCATCTGGAAAACGCTTTACTTTCTTAATATAGTTATTAACAATATCTCTCGATAATATTGCATTACCAACTAAACTTCTTTCGTTAGATTTTACTTGAGAAAATCCCATATTAATTGAATACAACTTTCCAATCTGATGCAAGCAAGCTCCAGTTAAGAGTAAATCGGTATCAACTTTATAATGCTTACCTAGAATCTTAGAAATTTTAATAAGTGAAACTGTTTGCTCTATTAAACCGCTTTGATAATTATATTGATAGGAAATACTTGCTGGATAAATCTGAAACTTCTTTTTATGATCTGATAATATTCTCTTTACTAGTTGTTTTAAGTGTACTTTAGATATTTTATCAATCTCTTTATTAAGGTGAATCCATAATTGTTTTGCATCTTTTTTTGCACTTGGAATTAAGTCGGATGAGCTGAAACCATATTTTGCATATTTTTCAATCGATGCTCTATTAATATTTTTTATCTTGATAAAAATACTACTACCATACTTATAAGTACTTCCCTTGATTGCCACTGGATTACCAACATCAAACTTTTTAGATAACATTGCTATGTTATCCCATATTCGTGCTCGTATTACCCCTGATTTATCTTGTAATAATAGATCAAAATAAGCAGATCCATCTTTCTTTCTTCTGATCTTTTTTTCTATACAAAGATAGAAGCCTTGCAGCTCCATTCCAGAGACTAGATTATTAATAAGAATTGATTTCATTTAAAAAATAACTTTAAGAGTGATTACACTTAGTGCCCGTACAAGTAGCAGACAATTGATGAACTCTTTTAGTAACCTTCAAATTGAGTTTATTTGCAATTTTATCTTCAATTTTTGAAATATTATTATCAAAAAATTCAAAAATTTCTCCACAATCTTCACAGACAATGTGATCATGTTGTGGAGTAATAGATTTTCTATTATGTTCATATAAAAACTTGCCAGTATCTAAAGTAATCTTTTTTAATAGATTATGTTTCACAAATACATCGATTGTTCTATATAGAGTTGCTCTCGAAACATTGATTTTTTTCTTTTTAAGAGATGTAAAAATAGTATCAATATCCCTATGATTGTCGGTACCAGATAATTCATCCCAGATATCTAGACGTTGTGCTGTAGCTCTTAAGCCTTCGGCTTTTAATACTGATGAAACTTCTGTATGAAATCTGCATGGGATTAAATTTTCCATTCTTCAAATTACCTAATCTATCTTTTTTAGTCTAGCATATTTAACAATCAGTTTTTTTCTCAATCCCCCATCAAACTCAACACCAACTTTCTGATTTTCACCAGTCCCATTTAAGACTAAGATAGTACCCACGCCAAAGAGGTTATGTTGCACTTGATCTCCTACTTTAAAATCGTCAAACTCTGTTACAGTTCTAGATATTTTAATAGTTTTCTTTCCACCGAAACGCACAACTTTTTTAGTATAAACTGATTTATAAGGCTTAATCTTTATTACATCTTTATTAATTTCATTTAGAAAGTCAGATTGTATAAAAGATGAAGTATTTAATGCGCCAAATTTTCTTCTATATTTTGCATTTAACAGATATACTCTTTCCATTGCTCTTGTTACAGCAACATAAAATAGTCTTCTTTCCTCTTCTAGTTGGTCTGGATCATCATCTACTCGAACTAAAGGGAATAATCCTTGCTCCAAACCACAAACAAACACTGTAGAAAACTCTAATCCTTTTGCTGCGTGAATAGTCATAAGCGTTACAGAATCTTTCTTGCTATCCCAATCATCCAAATCAGTATAAAGAGATATCTCCTGTAAAAAGTCTTTTAGGTTACCATTTGAATTATCTGCAAAACGATCAATACTTGATTTTAACTCTTGGATATTATTATAACGCTCTTGTTCAGCAGGATTATTCTTATAATAATTTTCAATATTAAATTCTTCTAATAAAGTACGTAGCAATTCTTTGCAATCTAGAGTATCTAATAAATCATGAAATTTGTTAATTGATAAACAAAAACTTTCAATTGAATCTTGTTGTTTTCCTCTAAGCTTTATCTCTCTACAAAACTTGAGGCTTTCAAATAATGAAATACCTTTCTCTGCTGCTAGCTCATTGAAAATATTAATAGATTTTTCGCCAATTCCTCTCACTGGAAAATTAATAATTCTCTTGAGCGCAATATCATCACTTGGATTACACACTACAGTTAAATAGGCAATGACATCTTTTACTTCTTTTCTGTCATAAAATTTAGTACCTCCAACAATATTGTATGGCAAACCTTCTTTCATCATAGTTTGCTCAATCATTCGAGATTGTGCATTAGTACGATAAAGCACAGCAAAATCTTTAAATGAACTTTTATGGAGCTTAATCTCTGCTTTAATAGAATCACAAATTGCATTTGATTCTTCTTCATCGCTTCCAGTGGAGATAAGTGATACTCTTTCTCCAAGACCTTTTGTAGCAACTAATTTTTTTTCTG
>DASCOP010000027.1:0-3796 GCA_036012065.1 Fidelibacterota bacterium | reverse complement strand
GTGTTTAAAAATAGTCTTACAGGACTAAATCT
This sequence comes from Fidelibacterota bacterium, assembly GCA_036012065.1. GTDB lineage: Bacteria > Fidelibacterota > Marinisomatia > Marinisomatales > Marinisomataceae > Marinisoma. Next base: position 3,764 of record DASCOP010000027.1, on the reverse strand, counting down.
TGGAGGAGGTAAAGGAGGATCAAACTTCGATACAAAGGGAAAATCTGATAAAGAGATTATGAATTTTTGCTATGCTTTCATGAATGAGCTTTATAGACATATAGGTAGACGTACTGACGTACCAGCTGGCGACATTGGTGTCGGAGCAAGAGAGATTGGGTATATGTTCGGTCAATACAAGAAAATAAGAAATGCATTTACAGGCGTGTTAACTGGAAAGGGAACCAACTGGGGTGGAAGTGTAATTCGTCCTGAAGCTACAGGTTACGGATTAGTTTATTTTGTTGTTCAAATGCTTAAAACAAGAGACAATTCTTTAGATGGAAAAATTGTCACTATTTCTGGCTCTGGAAATGTCGCGCAATTTTCTTGTGAAAAATTAATTGAATTAGGAGCAAAACCAGTTACTCTATCTGATTCTGGTGGATTTATTTATGATCCAGATGGTATTACTCAAGAAAAATTAGAGTATGTCAAAGAGCTTAAAGGTGAAAGATCAGCTAGAATATCTGATTATGCTAAAAAATACAATGTTGAATATTTCGAAGGAAAACGTCCATGGTCAATAAAATGCGATATTGCACTTCCATGTGCAACTCAAAATGAATTAAATGCTGGTGACGCTAAGCAGTTGACAAAAAATGGATGTTTTGTAGTAGCTGAAGGCGCAAATATGCCGTCCACTACAAACGCAGTTCATCATTTTATCAGTGAAAAAATCTTATATGGTCCTGGTAAAGCAGCTAATGCTGGTGGAGTAGCTATCTCTGGTATTGAAATGAGCCAAAATAGTACAAGGATTCCACTTAAGAGAGACAAGGTTGATGGATTGTTAAAAGAGATCATGGAGCGTATTCATACCACATGTGTTAAGTATGGTTCTAAGGGCGATTTTGTTAACTATGTAGATGGTGCTAATATCGGAGGATTTGTAAGAGTTGCAGATTCTATGATTGACCAAGGTATTGTTTAAGTTTTTTAGAATTATTTAAACAAAAGTCATGTTACGTAAAATTACATCGATTGATTTTCAATCCAATAACAATACTAGCAACTGCGTCCTCATTAGAGTTGATTTCAATGTTCCTGTTGAAAATGATTTAGTCGTAGACGACTATAGAATACTGCAGTCATTACCAACAATTAAATATTGTCTTGATCAAGGTGCTAAAATTGTCTTAATGTCTCATCGAGGAAGACCCAAAGGAAAGATTGATTCTAATTTATCATTAATGCCTGCAGGAGAGAAGCTTGCACAATTGCTTGAAATGCCTATAAAGTTTTCTCATGACTGCATATCAGATGACGCAATTGAAGTATCAAGAAATTTAAAAAGTGGAGAAATCCATTTGTTAGAAAATTTACGATTTTATGATGAAGAAACGAACAACGACTCATCATTTGCATCCAAACTATCTCAGCATGGATCTATTTATTTAAATGATGCATTTGGTACTGCTCATCGTAAGCATGCATCAAATGCAGGAATTACAAACTATTTTACAACAAAAGGTATGGGATTGTTGATGGAGAAAGAAATGCAATTCTTATCTGAAGGTGTTACAAACGCAAAAGGTCCGGTAGCTCTCATTATTGGAGGAGCAAAAATTGATACAAAGATTAATGTGATTAATCATTTTTTTGATATTGCAGATAATATTATTATTGGAGGTGCTATGGCTAATACTTTCTTAACTGCAAGTAAGTTTGATATGGGAAAATCTTTAATAGATGAAGATGAAATAGATACTGCTAAAGAGCTTATGCTAAGAGCATCTAGCAGTAAAGCTAACATTGTTCTTCCTATTGATTTTAATGGAGAGTTAAATAAACTTGGAAGTGGTAAATTACACTATGCAAAGAGCGATAGTATTAAAAAAACAATGATTTGTGAAGATATAGGCGAATTAAGTATTAACTTGTTTACAGACATTATTAGAGAGTCAGAAACAGTATTTTGGAATGGAACAGTAGGTGTAGCAGAAAATAAACATTTTGCTATAGGGACCAAAAAGATAATTGACACAATAGCAGATCATGATTGTGTTTCTATAGTCGGAGGAGGAGATACTATTGCAGCTATTCGAAATTACAAGAAAGGGATAATAGATGAATTTTCTCACGCTTCTACTGGAGGTGGATCTTGTTTAGAATTATTATCTGGAAATAAGCTTCCAGCCATAGAGATGTTAAAAAAATAATGAAAAAAATAACCATAGCAGCCAATTGGAAGATGTATTTAGATGAAAGTGGATCAATAGATTTTATTGATAAACTTAATTCTGAAAGTGATTTATTTTCTAATAAAGACATTATATTGTTTCCATCACATGCTTGTATACGTTCAGTAAAAAATCATCTAAAATGTGATATAAAGATTGGTATGCAGGATTGTGATATACATGAAAATGGAGCTTATACTGGATCTACATCAATTAATGCTATTGATGTAGCGTCATGTATTGTTGGTCATTCTGAGAGAAGAACTATCTATAAAGAGAGTAATGATGTTATATTAGAGAAGTTGGAAAGAACTTTATCTAGCGATGCTGATCCTATTTTGTGTGTAGGTGAGACACTAAATGAAAAAAATAGCCAGTTAACAGAGAATGTCCTTGATAGTCAACTATCAGTATTGCCTAATGAATTGAATGGCAAAAAATTAACCATTGCATATGAGCCGGTATGGGCAATCGGATCAGGAGATGTGCCTTCAAATGAATATATAAATGAAATGCTTTCTTATATAAAAAGTAGATTAAAAAGTTTATATTCAGGAGCAGATTTAGACAACATTAAATTATTTTATGGTGGGTCTGTTGATGCAAGTAATATCAATGAACTTCTCGATGTGGAGTTGATTGATGGTTTTCTCATTGGAAGCGCTAGCGCTAACTTTGAAAATTTTAGAGATATTGTTAAACAAATAAAATTATAAGAGGTATTATGGTTCAATTTTTAATAGTAGTACATACATTAGTCAGTTTATTGCTTATTGGAGTAATATTAATGCAATCAGGTCAAGGAGGATTAAACTCTATGATGGGCGGTAGTGCTGCCACCTCCATGTTAGGATCTTCTGGAGCAAATGATTTCATCACTAAATTAACTACGTGGCTTGGAATAACCTTTATTGGTCTTGCACTAGTAATTGGTTTTCTTAGTGGTGAGTCTACGTCTTCTACAGAGTCTATTCTTCAAAAAGATGCTGATTCAAGAGAAGTAGAATTAGTTATCCCTGAGTATTCTTTGCCCTCTGAAGACCTTCTACCAGAAGACGCTACAAATTAAGAAATAGCCGAAGTGGTGGAATTGGTAGACACGCTAGCTTGAGGGGCTAGTGGAGGAAACTCTGTGTGGGTTCAAGTCCCGCCTTCGGCACTAAAAAATAACAGTTAGTATTTTTTTAAAAGATTTATAGATTACGTGATAATTAAAAAATGAATACTTTAAAGGCGGTATAATGAAAAATATTATTTTTATCTTATTGTTTTCAACAACTATCTTTGCTCAATCAGCTTTATCTCTTTATGAAGAATCTCAAAAAGCATTATCATCTGGTAACCTAGAGCTTGCTGGAGAGAAAATTAAGGCAGCAATTGATTTAGATAAATCGAACGATAGCTTCAGAAAAGAATTTGATCGATTAAACGGATTAAGAAATAAAATGATTAATTCTAATCGAGCAGTACAAGATGGCAGGTTTGATGATGCTATAACCGGATTTTCTGAAGTAGTAGCTAGCGTCCCAAATTCTGTTGAAG
>DASCOP010000026.1:0-6986 GCA_036012065.1 Fidelibacterota bacterium | reverse complement strand
TTTCTAATAATTTTCTTTCTTTTGCATAATCAAAATATGTATCTATTTGATTATTAATCTTTTCTGAAAAAATAGTGTTTAAATCAACCGTCTTTTCATATTCTTTGAAGCTGTTTTTAATAATATACTCTTTAGCAGGCACTATCCAAGATAATGAATCTGCCTCTATATTTAAAAATTGCACAATTGACGGATATTTCTCATCAATGTCTAAACTATTGATTGTTGATCTAAAACTATATTGATCCCAAAAAAAATATTCATTTTTTTCAATATCAATTTCATAGATTAAGCTTCCATTGTTAGTAAAGCTTATTCTTCCGCTAATTAATTCTTTACTAATCGTTTCTTTTTCCCAATTCAAACTATCTGGTCTTATTGAACCATTTTCTTCATTTAAGGCAGACATTGTGCTAGACCATTGTATTAAATTGCTACTTTGAGGATGTAAAAAATCGCTATTATTCAAATCAGTTTTATCACCAATAGAATTATACTTAATAGAATATTCTCCGCCAGGGAAAACAGATATATGTATCAAGTTTTCAACACACGCCGTTAGTAGCATGCACGCTATTACTAAGAATGCTTTTTTCATTATTTATGAAATTACTGTGAAATCTTTGGATGTTTTGTTAAGGACAATACAGCTATCATCTGTAACAACAATATCATCTTCAATACGTACGCCACCTATATCTTCAATATATATACCTGGCTCTACTGTCATTACATAATTAGACTTTAAAAAGTCTGTACTTACCTTGCTAAATCGAGGGTCTTCATGTATTTCCAGACCTAATGAATGCCCTAGCCCATGATCAAAATATTTACCGTATCCAGCATTGCCAATATGGTCTCTTGCTAGCGAATCAATTTCTTTACAAGAAACCCCCGCTTTAATTCCTTCAATACTTTCTAATTGAGCGTGTAATACAATGTCATAAATCTCTTTTTGCTTTTCTGAATAACCTTTTGTTGCCACTGTTCGAGTCATATCTGCATGATATCCAGCATATTTTGCGCCCGAATCAATTACTACCAATTCTCCTGCTCCAATTTTCTTATCAGTTGGTCTTTGGTGGGGCATAGCTGAATGGGGACCGCTACCAACAATAGGTGAAAATGCATCTGCATCAGAGTCTCCATACTTTCGGTAAAGAAAGGAAAGTTGGTTGCCAATTTCCTGCTCTTCAACCCCAATTTTTATCATCGGAAACACTTCGGCAAATGCTCTATCTGTAATTTCTACAGCTGTTTTAATTGCTTCAATTTCCTTTTCATCTTTTTCCATAGCCAAAACCTCTATACACCCAACAATATTTTCCCACTTTACATGGGATAATACCTTACTAATGTCTGAAAACATTTGATGAGAAACGTGTTTTCCGTCAAATCCAATTGTCAGTCCATTAGATAAAAAATTCTTCTTATTGATTACTTCTAAGTGTGGAATGCTGTCAATAGTAATATTGGCACCCCTCACTTCATTTTTAGACTGTACAACATATCGACCATCAGTAATAAACTCACATGTATCGGGGCCTACCAACAAAGATCCGCTGGACCCAGTAAACCCACAAAGATATCTTATGTGAACCATGTTCGTTACTAACATACTATCTACATTTTTTTCTGCTAATATCGTACGCAATCTATCTTGTCTTCTTGTAAAATATTCTTTGCTCATTTTTAATCCTTCTTTTAGTTAAGCGTATTTAATAATTGTTCTGCTTCTGAAATCTGTTTTTTTGTTTTTGAATACTTAATAATAGCTCTCAAGCTTTTCTTTGCTTGTATTTTTTTACCTTGTTGTATCATTAGCTTGATATATGAAATGGTAACCATGCTATCAGGCTTTGTATTATTTTTCTTTTTAGGTTTTGCGGGATTATAATTGATAGCGAGTTCTGGGTTTAATCTTTTCAGCTCCTTCACTACAACCTTTAAGAAAGAGGAATGTGACTTATTAAGCATTTCTAATAAAAGGAGATAAGCAGCATAATGATCTTTGTCGTGCTCAACCACTGATATAAGATGTTTTTTTGCTTCTGTAAATTGTTTGCTATTAAAGGCTTTTTCACCCTTAAGATAAGTAGTATGAATGTTAGAGATCATCTTCTATGTTCTCTAACCCACTCTTCAATATATTCTAAAGAAACTTGCACCGGAGTCCCAGGTCCGAATAGTTTTCCTACTCCTATTTTTGCTAGCTCCTTACTATCTTCTTCTGGAATAATTCCTCCACCCGTTACTAAAACATTTTTTAATTTAGCGTCTTTGATCAATTCCATCACTTTTGTAAAAATAGTCATATGTGCACCTGATAAAATAGATAAAGCAATAACATCTGCACCTTCCTGAATTGCCACCCTTACAATACTTTCAGGGGTTTGACGCAACCCAAGATAAATTACATCCATCCCTGCATCTCTATATGCAGCAGCAAGCACCTTGATGCCTCTGTCATGTCCATCAAGACCTGGTTTTGCCATTAAAATTCTAATTGGTGGAGTTAAGCTCATAATAGGTATAATTTAACTAATCCAGACGTTTGATTCCCCTAATAAATCTCTTAACATAATAAGAAAATGGTTGCTACTAGACACCCTAATTTTCTTAGAAACAATTCTACGTGAAGACCCATCTGGATTTTTCATATGCACAACAAATAAACTGTCTCCTGGGTTATCCAAGGCATATTTATGTACCTCATCAATAGTCTCTTTTTTAACCTTTTTCCCAATTTTAATATTGATTTCTTTAAGCTTGAGTACTTTTTTTGCATGGTTGATTGGAACCACTTCATCTACAATAATCTTTAAATCAGAAAAATCATTTTGTGAAGTAGAGGTGCCTACTAAGAATACAATATTCCCATCGTTAATAATTTCTTTATATTTTTCAAAGGCATCGTGAAAAATAATTGCCTCAACTTGGCCTCCTAAACAATCTAAATTAAAAAATGCCATGGGTTGATTTTTTTTATCATAATGTAGCTTGAAACTAGAAACTGCTCCTCCAATTCTAATTATGCTATTTTCTTTTAAATATTTTTTCTCAGTAAAATCATAATTACTTAGCTCTTCTAGTGTATCAGCATATTTCAATAATGGGTTTCCTGATATGTAAAGACCTAAGACCTCTTTTTCTCTTTTCAATTTTTCTTGATTGTCCCAATCTTCTATATCTGGGAAATTAGGTTGTTTTACTAAATCGTCGTCACTAGAGAATAAATCAATTTGATTTTTGTTTGATGCCCTATCTACTTGCTGTCCATAATTAATTGCAGCATCTACTGATTCAAATAATTGTGCTCTATTGCTAAATATAGCATCAAATGCTCCAGCCAATATCAAGCTTTCTAGAACTTTTTTATTTACTAGGCGTTGATCTACTTTTGTTACAAAATCAAATATAGAAGTAAATGGTCCGTGTTCTTTTCGAACTTTAATGCATTGTTCTAGTGCTTTGATTCCTACATTTTTAATCGCATTTAAACCAAAAGAAATCTCAGCATCGTTTAATGGTATAAAATTAATATCTGACTTATTAATGTCGGGTGCATTAACTGTAATGTTTAGTTTTCGACACTCATTGATTAAAACTACCACTCTATTAGTGTTATTCATCTCGCTAGTCAAGTTAGCCGCCATAAATTCTGCAGTATAGTGAGTTTTAAGCCAACCAGTTTGATATGCAATATAAGAATATGCCACAGAATGACTTTTATTAAATCCATATTGTGCAAATTTGTCAATTAATTCAAAAATTTGTTTTGCTTTTGTTTTTGTTAAACCATTCTTTACTGCTCCATCAACAAACTTCTCTGACATTTTATCCATCAAAGATCGAATCTTTTTACCGATAGCTCTTCTCATTTCATCCGCTTCTGACAATGTAAAACCAGCAATAATATTCGCAATTTGCATTACTTGCTCTTGATATACTATAATGCCGTGTGTTTCTTTTAGTGCTTCTTCAAGAAGAGGGTGGACATATTCTACTTTTTCTTCGCCATGAGACCTTTTAATATAACGATCGATGTTTTGCATAGGACCAGGTCTATAAAGTGCATTCATAGCAATTAGTCCCTCAATACCTGTTGGCTTTAATTTCTTAAGAAAGTCTCTCATCCCAGCAGATTCGAACTGAAATATTCCAACAGTTAATCCTTTAGCAAACAATCTATAGACTTCAGCGTCATCCATTGGTATAGTATCAATATTAATATCTTCGCCTAGTCTTTCTTTGATGATATCTAAAGTTTTATCAATAACAGTTAAATTTCTTAAGCCAAGAAAGTCCATTTTTAATAAACCCACTGACTCCAGTTCTTTCATATCATATTGAGTAGTAACATCGCCTTGTGAAGATTTATATAATGGTACAAAATCTGTTAAATCTCCTGGGGCTACTACTACCCCTGCAGCATGAATTGATGCATGTCTTGTCATTCCCTCTAACACTTTGGCATTATCTAATAAATCTTTATATGAAGTTTGCGATGCTGTGCGCAATTCTGAGCTCTGTTTTAGTGCTTTATCTAATGTAATATTAGGTCCTTCGGGTATCATCTTTGCAATTTTATCTACTTCTGAATAAGGATAGCTCATAACACGACCTACGTCTCTAATAACTCCACGTGCATTCATTTTACCAAATGTAATAATTTGAGTAACAGAATCGTCTCCGTATATGCTTTTAATATAATCGATAACTTGACCTCGACGCTCAACACAAAAATCAATATCAATATCTGGTAAACTAATTCTATCAGGATTTAAAAAACGTTCAAAAATCAAATCATGTTTTAACGGATCAATATTGGTAATGTCTAAACAGTACGAAACAAGGCTACCGGGAGCAGAGCCTCTTCCTGGGCCTACTGGAATTTTGTTCTTCTTTGCATATTGAACAAAATCTGCTGTAATTAAGAAGTAGCTTGCAAAACCCATCTTTTTAATCACAGATAATTCATAGTCTAGTCTGGTCTGCATTTCCTCTGTATGGTCATCAAATTTTTGCTCCATACCTTTTTTACACAAACCCTCTAAATATTCATCGATATCTTTAGACTTTGATTCATTTGGAATCTGATACCATGGGAGGTGGTAGTCATCCATTGGGATTTCCAAATCAATGCTATCTGTAATTGCTCTAGTATTCTCTAGGGCTTCAGGGAATTCTTTAAACAAAGAGAACATTTCATCTTGTGATTTAAAATAAAATTCACTCCCATCATATTTTAATCTTTTAGTATCGCTTAATTGTTTACCCGTACCAATACATATGTGTACATCGTGTGCAATGTGATGTTCTTTTCTTGCATAATGTGCATCATTGGTCGCAACAAGCGGTAGTCCCATGTCCTTTGCTAGCTTTGATGCTAATCTTATATTTTGTATTTCTTCAGGAATTCCATGATTCTGTAGCTCTATATAATAGCGCCCAGGGAAAATGCTAGAGTATTCTTCAGCAACTGCTTTTCCTCTTTCATACCCGCTATATAAAAGCGCTTCTGGCAAACTTCCTTTTAAACAAGCGGAAGTACATATAATTCCTTCATTATATTTTTTTAAAATCTCTAAATCTACTCTCGGTTTATAGTAAAATCCTTCCAGATAGCCGTGAGTTACAATTTTCATTAAGTTTTTATAGCCCTGTAAGTTCTGTGCAATTAAAACAAGATGATTATAGTTACCCATACCTCGAGATTTATCTTTTGTTAACCTACTTCCTTTTGCTACATAAACCTCACAACCAATAATAGGTTTAATATTATTCTTTTTTGCCTGTTTATAAAATGAAATAGCACCAAATAAATTGCCATGCTCAGTAAGTGCTACGGAATCCATACTTAGATCGTTCATAGTTTCTAATATAGAATTAATATTCTGTGCACCGTCTAATAGACTATGATCTGAGTGGTTATGCAGGTGTATAAATTCGCTTTTCATAATTATTTAAGATATAACTTCACTACTCTTTTATTTCCTTCTAAATCTTTAAAAAATATACTCTCAATATTGTTATTATTATTAATCATATCAATGATTTGATGGGTAATTTGAGAATTAGGTATCTCAAAATATATACAGCCGTCTGTTTCTAATAATTCAGATATGTTATTTATAAAATACTTATAAAATTTTAACCCATCTTCTTGATCAGAAAGTGCTTCTAGTGGATCATGATTTTTTACTGAACGATCTAACTTGTCAAGCTCATTTATTCCGATGTATGGAGGATTGCTAACTATAATATCAAATTTTTTATCATGCATTTGGAAGATGTCTTGTTTCAAAATTTGAATATTCGATATTTTTAGTTTTTTTGCATTCTCATTAGCTGTTTTTATTGCTTTATCTGAAATATCTATAGCAGTAACATCAAAATTATTATATAGGCTGGCAATCGTGATACCTATACACCCACTACCACACCCTATGTCTAACAATGTTTTTTTTGTATTATCTTCAAAGTCATTCTGAACGCAATCAACAATTAATTCAGTTTCTGATCTTGGTATAAAAACACCTGGTGGCGTCAAAAATTCATCATTGTAAAAAGAGGCTTTACCAATGACATGTTGTACGGGAACATCTCTAGCCAATAGTGAAAATGATTTTTCTAATTGTTCTATTTGATTTTCAGATATAGGGCAATTATTTGTATATAATTCAGCTTTTTTTATTCCTAATACAGCATCAATAATCATCTCTGATTTCTGCTTATATTCATTGACGCTATTGTTTTTTAAGTCTTTTAATTGTTTATTAAAAAAATCAACTAATGAATAAGAAGATTGCATATTATTTAATCTTAGAGTTGTCCTCTGCAAGTTTCAATTGTTCTATAATGTGGTCTAACTCTCCTTCAAGAGTTGCTTGCAGTTTATGTGTAGTATAGTTTATCCTATGATCAGTAATACGTCCTTGTGGGAAGTTATATGTTCTAATTTTTGCTGAACGATCTCCTGTCGA
>DASCOP010000025.1:0-6363 GCA_036012065.1 Fidelibacterota bacterium | reverse complement strand
TCTTTTTTAAATGAAAATAATTTGATTCGATTGTCAGGCGCAAGCAGAACAGATTCTGGAGTACATGCTTTGGGTCAGGTAGCTCACTTTGATCTTGATACAGACTTATCTTTAAATGCTATTAAGAGAGCTATAAACGCTAGGTTGCCTATTGAAATACGTACTATAGATATTATAGAGGTTGATGATCAATTTCATTCAAGATTTGATGCGATTAAGAAAGAATACTTATATCAATGCTGCTTAACAGACAATCCATTGCTAGCCAAAAATCATTTTATAGTGAAAAAGATAAACTTTGAGATATTAAAAGATCTAGAAACTGAATTGTTGGGAAAACATGATTTTCTATCTTTTTCTAAGTTTGATATAGAAAAAAAGAATACAATATGTGAAATATTCAAATCAAAATGGACATTGGAAGATGATAAATTATTTTATATTATTGAAGGAAATAGATTTTTGCACCATATGGTGCGATATTTAGTAGGAACGATGATAGGTTGTATGGAAGGGAAGATTGCAAAGAAAGATTTCCTTTCTTTATTGGATAATCCAATGAAAGATGCAAAACTACTCAAAGCTCCTGCGCATGGATTAATATTAAATAGAATTTTTTATGAAAACTAAAATAGTAATTATAGCATTATTGTTTATGACTAGCTGCAACCAGTCTGAGAGAGCTGTTGATACTGTTTTTCAATCAAAAGATACAGCTATTACCGCAGCGATAAAGCATGCTAGTCCGGGGGTAGTTAGTCTCTATAGGAATCAAGAATTAGCTCAGATAAATCGTTGGACAGGACGATTAAGATCCATCAAACCAATAGAGTCAACTGGTTCTGGTTTTATTATAAGTAAAGATGGATATATTTTAACAAATGCACATAATATAGTTACTGAACTTTCAGATCCATCTTTGTCTACAACAAATATTAGGATTGATGTGGTTCTTCCTGGAGGAGATCATTATGGAGCTTCTATAGTAGGGGTAGATACTAGATCAGATATAGCTTTACTAAAGATTGAAGGAGAAAACTTCCAGTACTGTGAACTTGGAAATTCAGATGAAATAATAGTAGGAGAATGGGTAGTTGCATTAGGAAATCCAAAAAGTTTGTTTGCTGCTGCAAATTATCAACCAATAGCATCAGCCGGTATTATAAGTGCTGTAAATGCAGATTTTGGTATTGACATAAATACTAAGAGATTAATGAACAATATGATTCAGACAGACGCTTCTTTGAACCCCGGCAATAGCGGCGGTCCTTTAGTGGATACAAACGGAAAAGTTTTAGGTATTAATACATTCAGAAGAAACGACTCAGAAAGTCTTGGATTTGCAATCCCAATCAATTATGCAAAAGAGATTGGAGAGGAATTAAAATTGAAAGGCTTTGTTGATAGAAGGTTTTCTTTTGGGATTAATGCAACATCATATCGATATGGAAAAGACGGTGATATAGGATTATATATAAACTCCATTGATTATAATAGCTCTGGAGATAATAGAGCTTTATATAAGGGTGATATCATTATAGGAGTGGAAGGATATCAAATACAAAGCTATGATCAGCTCCAGCTTGTCTTAGCTAATACCGATTCGAGGCCAGGCGATACTATTGAATTAAGAATTCTAAGAGAAAATGAAATAAAAGTGGTTAAATTAGTATTGGGAAGTACATGAGAAATAGAAGCGTTAATTTAATAGGTTTAGGAATATTGTCCGGAGCAATGATTGGAACGGTTTTAGGTCAATTTTTAGGTTTTGTTCTTCCTGAAGGCAGCACAGTTAAACAATTTTTCCTCACTACATTTGATTTTTCTTTTGGTTCAATTGGTAGTGAATTATTGTTAGATTTAGGTATTATTGCAATTGATTTGGGAATGATTGTTAGATTTAATGTTTGTAGTATTATTGGTTTTGCAGTTGCATATTATTTATTAAGATATTTTAGATAAAAAAAGAGGTTTTAATATGTTTAATTTAGGTACAGGTGAATTAGTAATAATTTTTCTTATTCTTTTGCTCCTTTTTGGAGGAAAGAGACTTCCTGGTTTAGCGAGAGGTTTTGCTAAATCATTAAGGGAGTTTCGTGGTGCATTAGATGACACGAAAGACGAATTAAGAAAATCTGAAAAATCCGAAGAATAAATTAGATGTCCCCATCTAATGCTTTAAAACAAAAACTTGTTTCACAGCAAGAAAAGATTGCTAATAGCAAAACAAATGCTATCGTAAGAACAAGATTTGATAAAGTATCATCCAAAATATCTGATAATAAAGATATCTTAGCAGGTAAAACTGTATTAGTGAAAGATAATATTGCTATAAAGGGAGAGCCTTTAACATGCGCATCTAATATCTTAAAATCTTACAAGTCTCCATATAGCGCCACTGCAATAGATCGTTTAGAATCTCACGGCGCTTTGATAACAGGGCAAACAAACATGGATGAATTTGCAATGGGTTCATCATCAGAATATTCAATTTATGGGTCTGTAAAGAATCCTCACGATTTAACAAAGGTAGCAGGAGGATCTAGTGGTGGGTCTGCTGCTGCTGTTGCAGAAGATTTATGTGATATTGCATTAGGCTCTGATACTGGAGGATCTATAAGGCAACCAGCTTCATTTTGTGGTATCTATGGATTCAAACCTACATATGGAAGAATTTCTAGATACGGCCTAGTGGCACACGCATCATCTTTTGATACTATCGGAATATTATCAAAAAATCTGGAAGATATAACATCAGCTTTCAGCGCAATGTCTGGAAATGATTCTAAAGATGCAACATCATCCAAAGAACCAGTTCTCTCTTTAGAAAAGTATAATAAAGAGAAGCTTCCTAAAAATGTCGGTATTTTGAGCGATGATACTCTTTCCGATGTTGATGGTGAAATTGTAGATAGATATCATATGATTTTAGATTTTCTAAGAAAGAAAAAGGTAAATCTTGTTGAGGTTGAATTGCCGTATTTTGACTATTGTGTTGCCACTTACTATGTATTAACTATGGCTGAAGCATCTTCAAACTTATCTCGATTTGATGGGGTAAGATATGGAAAAAGAGGAGATTCTAAAGATCTTAATGAAACATATCTCAAATCAAGATCTGAAGGTTTCTCTGAAGAGGTTAAGAGAAGAATTATGACTGGGACATATGTTTTATCTTCAGGATATTATGATGCATATTATTCAAAGGCTTTAAAAGTGCGAAGATTGATAAAGAATGGATATGATAAGTTGTTTTCTGATATAGACTGTTTATTTATACCAACTACCAGTACGACTGCGTTTCCATTAAAAAATAATTTAGATAATCCTATTAAGATGTATCTTTCTGATATTTTTACTGTTCCATTTAATTTAGTAGGGTGTCCTTCGCTTAATATTCCAGCTGGAGTAACAAAAGAAAAATTGCCTATAGGATTCCAAGTTGTTGGTAATTCATTTAAAGAGGAAACTTTATTCAATTTTGCGCATTCATTGAATAAGGGAGAATTATTTAAATAGGCGATAAATGGAATTTCTACATCCAAATTTTTTGTATCTACTGGTTGTATTGGTATTACTATCAATATTTAAGAAATTTTACTCTTCAAATAAGACTGCATCCTTTCAGGTATCAAATACAAAGCAACTAAAAACTTTTTTTGGAAGATATGGTGCTTTTAAGATTGGTTTATTTAGATTCCTTTTTATTGCTTCTCTTGTTTGTTTTATTGTTGCAATTGCAAGGCCAAGAATATCTACAAATGACAAAGACATAACAATAGAGGTTATAGATATCATGCTAGTGCTAGATACTAGTAGTAGCATGTTAGCAGAAGATTTTAAACCGAATCGTTTAGAGGCAGTAAAGCAAGCAGCTAATGATTTTATTGACAATAGAAGAGGTGATAGAATTGGACTTTTAGTTTTTGGAAAAGAGACATTCATTCAATGCCCTCTCACTGTTGATTATGGCGTTTTGAACAATTTGTTAAGTGAAGTAACTGTTGTAGAGCCTAAGTATGATGGGACTGCGATAGGAATCGCTATAGCAAACGCTGTTAATAGATTAAGAGCTAATGATTCAAAAAGTAAAGTAATCATATTACTGTCTGATGGAAGTAATAATTCTGGAGCGATTGATCCTATAGCAGCAGCAAAAATAGCGAAGGAATATGACATTAGGATTTATACAATAGGAGCAGGCACAAGGCAAGCTGTAACACAAATACCTGGCAGGGGATATATCAGAAACGAGATTGATGAAGAGTCGCTAATGGGAATTGCTTCAGAGACTGACGGAAAATATTTCAGAGCTATTGATAAAGAAAGTCTTACAGGAATATATGCTGAGATTAATGATTTAGAGAAGTCTGAGATTGTAGTGAATTACTATTCAGAATATCAAGAAATTTATCTATGGTTCTTATATGCTGGATTTATACTTTTATTATCAAGTGAACTATTTAGAATTATTTACTTTAGAAGAATCATATGACATTTGAAAACCTAGACTTAGCTTTTTTATCCTTATTATTAATACTAATAACTTTATTGGGATATTACTATAGAGGAAGATCTAATAAGGTTTTTGGATCAGATAATTTTAATCCAAAATTTATGAATAATTTATTTTCTAGAGGAAATTTTCAGACAATAAGATTCAAGTTTTTCTTAAGATATTTTTCCATGTTCATTTTAATTTTCTCAATAGCAGGATTGAAAACTGGAACTACAGTTAAGCCAGTAGAAAGAAAGGGTGTAGACATAGTATTTTGTGTTGATGTTTCTGCAAGCATGAATGCTCAAGATGTCAAACCTTCTCGAATTGATAAAGTAAAATTTGAAATTAGTAAAGTGATAAATAGTTTAGAAGGTGACAGATTAGGCATTGTAGTCTTTTCTGGATCAAATTTCTTGTATCTACCACTAACGATGGATTATGATGCTGCAAAGTTATTTGTAAAGAGCATAGACACTGATATGATTTCTTCAAAAGGAACTGCTATTGGGCAAGCAATAGAAACATCTATTATTGCATTCGATAAAGACGGTGAGCAGCAAAAGATGATATTTCTTTTTTCTGACGGCGAAGATCATAGTCCAAGATCTCTAAATATGATTACAGCTGCGCTGTCTAATGATATAACGCTTCACGTAGTGGGAGTGGGGAGCGTAAAAGGATCGCTCATACCAGATACAAGAAAAGAGAACGTTTTCTTAAAAGATAAATCAGGCGAATTAATCATGAGCAAGTTAAATGATGTATTCTTGGGAGAAATATCAAAGATTGGAGAAGGCGATTTCTTAAGAATTTCAAATAGTGAATCAATAAGTGAAGAGGTAAATGAAGTTATAAGCAAAGGAGAAGCTTCACTTATTAGTTCTTATGAATTTGCAGAATATGATCACAAATATCAGTATCCATTATTTTTTGCTATATTTTTCTTATTTATCGCATATATTTTACCTTCAGGAAGAAAAGTCAAATGAAAATATTATTTATAATAATCGTTTCTATTTCAGGATTATTATCTCAAGACATGGGATATAAGATGTATGAGAATGGAGATATTAGTTCAGCCTTAGATTACTATAAAAAGTTAGCTGATCTTAATGATGAAAACTTATCTAGTGAGGAGTTGCTTTACAATATGGGTACTATCTATGCACAAATGGATAGCGTAAGTCAAGCAATCTCTGTCTTTGAACAAGCGTATAATGATTCAACTAATTTTTCTTCAGACCTCGATTATAATTATGGAAATACACTCTATCGCTCTCAAAAACTTGAAGAAAGTTTAAATGCATTTAGAGAAGCCTTACTAAAAAACCCTAATGACCTGGATGCTAGGAAAAATTATGAGTTTGTAAGAAATGAGATTGAGAAAAATAAAAATATGCAGAAAAAGGAAGATCAGAGCGAGGAATCAGATAAAGAAGAAAGCGATAAAGATAAAGAAAAAGATAATGATAGAGACAAGAAAGATAACAGTCAAAAGGATCAACCGAACAATCAAGAAGATAAGAATGATTCAAATAATAATGATAATGGACCGACAGATAATCAGAATTCTAAATCACCAAATCAAGAAAATCAACAAGATCGTGAGATTCAATCAAAGCAAAGCGCTGAAAATATCCTCAATGCGATAAAAGAGAACGAGAAAGTGAATAAAAAAAGAAAACAAACTAATTATAGCAACGAATCATCTTTGGCAGGTCCTGGAGGTCAAAACTGGGCAAGCAGGAATGGGAGTTTTACTATGTAGTAAGGTACATCGAGATTGACTTTGAGTTTGACTACAACAACCGCTGCAGAAAAAAGTACGGACATCTGTACTCCAAAGTTTTGCAAATTATCCA
>DASCOP010000024.1:0-2969 GCA_036012065.1 Fidelibacterota bacterium | reverse complement strand
GCTTGAATCCATCTTTGGGCGCTGTTATAGCAGTATTCAATACTATTAATCCCTCAATCTTCTTACCAGCTCTTATTGCGCCAGCAACACCAATCATTCCACCCCAATCATGAACTACCAAACCAATAGAATCTTCTTTAATTGTTTTAAAGAAACTTGCCATCCATTCTGTATGCGCTTCTAAAGAATGTTCATTTATTTTGACTTTATCAGAAAATCCAAACCCAATTAAGTCTGGAACAATCAATCTTGCTGAAACATCCCCAAGCTGATCTAATATTTTTTTATAAAGATATCCCCACATAGGATTGCCATGAACAAGAACAATAGGTTTTCCCGTTCCCTTTTCCATAACATGCATACTCTTTGTACCTACGTTAATATTATAATGATTATAAGGTAAATGGCTTAAAAGCCAATCAGGAATTTCATTATTATGATTTTTATCCATTTTTTTCAAAAAATTAATCAAAAAATGCTTTTTAAACTTGACTAAAATAAAAAAAATTAAATAAGTTACCGGTGCCAACCAATCAGCTTTTCGAAAGCTACAAGTATTTGCAGACAGTCTCTTTATTAGAGAAAGATATACAACCTATCTTTGTATAGCTGTGTATTGAGTTAAATTTAAAATAAATAAGGGTAAGAGTATTATATTAGAGTTATGGCAGCAGAAGCAATTGAAATAGATTTCCCTAAGGAAAACGAAAAAAATCCGAATATCGATTCGGAACTTAAAAATCAGATTTTAGGATTCAACATCAAAGAATCAATGAATGATTCAAATCAAACAGATGAAGATTCATGTCCAAAAGAGTTCCAAATCAATGAATATTATAAAGATGATGAATTAGGAAGAAGTGTATTAGAAATGAAATACTTAGCACCATGGGAAAAACATCCATGGGATTTATGGAAACGTCAAGCTAAAGCATTAGCGAGTGTAGAAAAAACCGAAGAGCTTCAAGAAAAATGGGAAGCTACTTTCTTTGAAGCATTAAAAAATTTCAAATTTGTACCAGGTGGAAGAATCATGCATGGCGCAGGTAGAGAAGATATTACAACAACGTTGAATAACTGCTATGTTGTAGGGATTAAGACCGATTCTATTAAATCTATATATGATTGTGTTATTCAAGAAGCTATGACATATAAATATGGAGGTGGTTGTGGGCATGACCTATCTGTTCTTAGGCCTTCAGGAGATGCCATTGTAGGTACAGGCGGTGATTCTTGTGGTCCTGTTGGATTTATGAACTTATTCAGTGAAAACACAAATACTATAGCTCAACATGGTAGACGTGGCGCAAATATGCAAACACTACGAGTTGATCATCCTGATATCAAAAAATTTATTGGAATCAAAACCGGTGATATTGATATGGTTAAATATTCTAATATATCAGTTTTTTTAACAGATGATTTTATGGAAGCTGTTCAAAATGATGCTGATTTTGATTTACAATGGGGTGGAAAAGTTTATGAAACAATAAATGCCAAAGAACTTTGGATGAAAATTATTACACATGCACATGCTAGCGCAGAACCAGGACTTCTGTTCTGGGATACAATGAGGAAATATCATAATGCAGAATACTGTAGTCCTTTAGTTTCAACTAATCCATGTGCAGAACAACCTCTGCCTGATGGTGGATGTTGCAACCTTGGAGCGTTAAATTTAGAACGTTTTGTTGATAGTGATGGAAATTTTGATTTCGATGGATTTCGTGAAACTACTGCCATTGGTGCAAGATTCTTAGATAATGTAATAGACTACAATATTGATCGTCATGCACTTGAAGATCAGAAGCAAAATGCTATCAACGATAGAAGAGTTGGTTTAGGCATTCTTGGTTTAGGTGATATGCTTGTAAAAATGGGAATTAAATATGATTCAGATGAAGCGCTAGAGACTATCGGAAAAATTATGAAAATTCATAGAGATACTTCTTATGAAACTAGTGCCGCATTAGCAGAAGAAAAAGGTCAATTTCCTAATTTTGATTGGGATGGATATTCTGAGAGTCTTTTTATCCAAGATCTATCAGAAGAACTTCAAGAGAAAATTAAAAATCATGGTATTAGAAATTCTACACTAACTACAGTCGCTCCAACAGGAAGTGGCGCTATTGTTGCAAGAGTAACTTCAGGTGTGGAGCCAATTTTCTCTACCTCATATCAAAGAAAAGTAAAAAGAAATGATAGTCTTGGAAAAGAATTTGATACTTTTACCGTTTATCATCCTGTGGTTAAAGAAATGTTTGGTGATGATAAAAACTTACCTGAATATGTTGTAACCGCACATGATGTAGATCCATATTTCAGAGTAAGAATACAGAGTGAAGTTCAAAAATATATTGATAGCTCAATTTCTTCTACGGTAAATCTAGCAGAAGATACTACTGTAGATACTATAGCTGATATCTATATGACAGCTTATCAAAAAAATCTAAAAGGTATTACGGTATATAGGGAGGGTTCTAGAGAAGGTATTTTGATTACTAATAAAAAAGTCAATGAAAAAACTGACGCTCAAGAATTAACAGAAGATGTTAATCCGAAGAAAACTGCTAGAAATAGACCTCAAATAACTACGGGACAAACAAGAAGAATGAGAACTGGAGATGGAACTCTCTATATTACTGTCAATGAAGATGAAAATGGCTTATGTGAAGTATTTACAGCTATTGGAAAAGCAGGTGGAACCGTTGCTGCACAGACAGAAGCAATTAGCAGATTAATCTCTCTTGCATTAAGATCTGGTATAGATCCAAACAGCGTAATTAATCAATTAAAAGGAATTAGTGGACCTAACCCGACATGGGAAGACGGACAATTGATTCTATCAACTCCAGACGCTATTGGAAGAGCTTTAGAAACTTTTCTAGATGGTGATGAAAATTCTGAACTAGGAGAAAAAGTTCAGTTTGAAATAGCAGAAGAACCTACCCAATCAAAACAAACACATG
>DASCOP010000023.1:0-4049 GCA_036012065.1 Fidelibacterota bacterium | reverse complement strand
TTGTAAGTTTCAAAGCAGAATTATCTCCAAGCCATTGCCATGATCTTAAAAATATTTTTTCTCTTACCTGATTAAAAACATTTTCATCTTTATAGAAAGATGATGGAAGCGTTTCTGCTTTAGCAATATCTTTATGAATCTTAAATTGAGGAGACAAAATCAATCTATCCTAATGAAATAAAAATCCGAATCTTAGACCAAGGTGAGTGGTTCCATATTTATTAGCTATAATTGGTTCAACAAAAAATTGTGACAATGAATTTAAATTAGTGACCACTCCTGACTCAAAAATAAATGGCAATGCTAGCTCTGTATACATATGAGAGGAATTGAAAGAAGCTGTACCATCCTCATCTGAAAAAGAATCATAAATATTTTTTTCATTTATGACATCAATTGTAAGCCTTGGAATTATCACAAATTTTTCGCCTGTTTCAAACTCTTTGCTTACTCCTAGTTCAAGTGCATAAGATTTTCCATAAAAATCCTGCTCCAAGTCATCAAGAGCATTATTATTAAAATCTGAACTACCATATCTAAATCCTGCAGAAAGATTTACTGGAAGATTAAATTGCATTGAATTGAAATAATAAGTTAAACCAACAGAAAAACCTTTATCACTTACATCTGGATTATCACTTCTAAATGATTCTGTAAAATTAAACTTAGAATCACCGTCAGGATTAGATTGTTCTCCTGTTAAATCAAAAGTATAAGTTTTTTTCCGATCATAAGAAGAATATCCATATGAAAAATCTATGCCAACCATTCCATTGTATACATATCCAACATTGATGTTATTGCCATAGCTAGGTCTAACAAACTTACCTTCTCCAAAGAAGTCTACATTTTGATCATACCCAAATGATACTGTTGTAGCACTTTCTCCTGGCATTACTAAATGGGTTTGTGCAGGTAAAATTGTAGGAAAAAGCAATAACAGAGTAATAAAAATTTTCTTCATGGCATAAAATTACTACATGAATGAGTGATTAAGAATTTATTTTTTATTTTTTTCAATAACAGAAACTAAGCGGTTATAAATCTCTGGAGTATTGCGAGGTGCACCAATAAGTATATCTCTAATAATACCATTTTTATCGACAATAAAATGTGCTGGAGCTACAGGACTTAAAGAAGCACTAAAGTTTCTATCTATTGATCCATGTTGATATATAAAATCTGTTCTTTCTAAGAAATTGGTAATATCTGGAATACTATCAAAACTCAATGCCAAAAATGTAATATCTTCATCTTTATATCTATCAACTACATTATTTAGGTATGGCATTTCTGCAATACAAGGACCACAATTGATATACCAAAGATTCAATACTAATAAGCTGCCTTCAAAATCTCTAAAAGATTTTACTGAACCATCTAACATATTTAATACGCCTTCGGGAAGTTTTTTGTCCTGCCATTCATCAGCAATTCTCTTATTTAATACGGCTCCTCTACCTCCAGCTTGCATCAGTTTAGCTTCCTCAATTAAATTGTTAATAGTATCATCTGGAACAAATCCTCTTAGATCTTCATAATTTTCAAAAAGAATATACTCTGTATTATTTGATTCATTATCAAAACGTCTCAAAGCTTGTAATTGGCTTGTATTGTCTACTATACTATCTTTCTCAGCTTCAGATAATAAATTGCCTTGGGCATCTCGAAAGACAATTCCATTTTTAACTTGAATAGGTTGTTCTGCTAATTTTTTCTTTTGTTCAGAAGAAATAAGTGATTTTTCTTCAGTAATTACTTCTTTTTCTTGGCAAGAGAAAAGGCTGAACAATATAAGTGCTGTTAATAAAACTCTCATGATCTGTATCGATTAAAATATAATTTAGCTATAAATAAACAAGATATAAAAACACATGCTACACAAAACCAAACAAAGATTTCTTCGAAATGATCTGTAACCCATTGCGCTGTATCAGATAGTTCTTCTTTTTTCAAAAAATACATGCTAGAATATGTGGAATTTTAGGGAAAATTATGATAAAAATATTACTACCAGCACATTATTTTTTAATCGCCTTTATTGGTTTTTCAATTATACTGCTACTTAGTGGATTCTCATACCAGAAAATTGCTAAAAAAGTTGATAATAGCACTTCAAAAGCAAGTTTCTATGAATTAAAAGCTATCGGTATCGATGGAGAAGAAATATCGTTTAGTCAATACAAAGGTAAAAAAGTTTTAATTGTAAATGTGGCTACAAAATGTGGTTACACATATCAATATGAAGGCATGCAGAAACTCAATGATCTATATGGAGATACAGTAGCTGTCTTAGGATTTCCTGCTAATGATTTCTTATTTCAAGAATCAGGTAGCAACGAATCTATAGCAGAATTCTGTGAGAGTGTTTTTGGAGTAACTTTTCAGATGTTTGAAAAAATTACAACAAAAGGACGTAATCAAAGCCCAGTTTATACTTGGCTCAGTGATTCAAACCTTAACGGATGGAATAATCAGAGGCCTACGTGGAATTTCTGTAAATATCTGATAGATGAAAATGGCAAGCTTATTGCATTTTTTGATTCTAAGGTCAAACCATTATCTGAAGAGATTACAAGTCTATTATGAGATTACCTGTAAAAATATCTCTCTTTATTACTATGATACTAATGTACTCTGGATGTTCAAAAGAAGTTGAAAAAAATATAGATACTGCTAATATGTCTTCAGAAAATTTTGGTATTGAAATATCAAACAATGTCATTAGTCCAATGACAGAATTATTTAATAATGCTGATAGCTACCTTGATAAAAATGTTGTTATTCAAGGGGAAATCATAGATGTCTGCCCGATGAGAGGTTGCTGGATTGAAGTAAAAGATTTTGATTCAGAAAAAAGTATTAGAGTTAAAGTAAAAGATGGTGAAATTGTTTTTCCTGAAGACTCAAAGAATAAACAAGTCTTAGTTGAAGGCATTTTCTCCAAAATTGATTTTACTGAAGAACAGGCTATACAATGGAAAATACACTTGGCAGAAGAAAAAGGTATTGAGCTAGCATCAGAAGATATTGAACTAGATGCGTCAGACTTAGTAGAATATAGAATTAAAGGTTTAGGCGCTCAGATTACTACTAAGATGAATTAGGCATACATCATAATCAAGCTTAGTGCCATTATAATCATTCCAGCCGTTACTCCCATGATAGGATCTGATGGTTCTCCATACTCCTTTGAAACAGGCAATAATTCATTAATAGATACATAAATCATAATGCCTGCACAAAGTGCAAATGATATACCAAATAATGCTTCATTGTATACAGTACGAAAGATTAAGAATCCAATGACAGCACCTAATGGCTCAGCAAGCCCAGAAGCAAACGATATCCAAAATGCTTTGGATTTATCTTTTGTAGCATAGTATATAGGAACAGAGACTGCTAATCCTTCTGGAATATTATGAATTGCGATTGCTACTGCTAGAGTAGCTCCAACTGTTGGATCATAGACTGCGGCAGTAAATGTTGCAAATCCTTCTGGAAAATTATGAATGGCTAGTGCCAATGCAGAGAATACTCCTGTACGAACTAATAGAGATTCATCTTTATTAGAAGATCGTGAAATGAAATCAGCAATAGAATGTTCATGAAATAATTGATCAATAAACAACATTATTAGAAGACCAACGATAAATGCTGTAACACCAATTAATTTTCCATAAGTATCGCCATATATTCCTCCAAGCGATTCAAAAGAGAGCATTAATAGCTCCATAAATGAAACATAAATCATCACACCTGCTGAGAAACCAAGCGCTAATGAAAGTAGTCTTTTATTCTCAAACTTTGAGTATAATCCTAGCATACTTCCAATGCCAGTACTAAGTCCAGCAAAGGTCGCTAAAGCAAATCCAATATAAACGTTAGTTAAATCCATATATTCTTATTTTTTCCTTAAATTATGTGAAACAATCTTTTGAAAAAAACATGTTTAATGCAACAAAAATTATAATATCTGCTTTAGTGATCTTTATTGCGTCTGAAATTGCTAAAAGAGATACGCTTGTAGGTGCGATTATTGTATCGCT
>DASCOP010000022.1:0-12580 GCA_036012065.1 Fidelibacterota bacterium | reverse complement strand
TGATAAACGTATCAAGTTGATTCTGTGTACAGATTAAATCTTCGATTTCTTCATAGGAATCGGATGGATAAGATTCTTGATCATATTCTCTCAAAAAATTAGATTCAAGTTTTACAATCATATCTTCTAATATTTGTTTATGTAAATTCTTACTTCTTAGAAAATTTAATTGAAGATTAATCTTGCCATTAGAAGACAATCGAAATAGAGGTAAAAGTCCATAATCAGAATGACATCTGAATGTCATAGTACCAAAATCATCTCCAGTCCCCCATGTAAGTTCATCAGAATTTTTTTCAGAAAAATCTATCAATTGCAAACAGTTAATAGCTACATCGTTTTCACAAGCTTGATTGATATGTTCAGTGAATGTTTTTTTACACCATTTTGCCATAAATACTCTCCAAATTAAGCATACTCTTTTAATAGAATATGGTGTGGAATTTACGAATATCGATTCTCTTTTAAAAATGAAATCTTATTTATCTAATAGAAAAATAGAAGAGATTTTAATTTCTTAATGGCTTTCCAGTCTTTAGGAAATGTGCAATACGATCTTGTGTTTTAGGCTCTCCAGCTAATGACATAAAGCACTCTCTCTCAATATCTAAAACATATTGTTCATCTACCTTAGACATTAAGCCTCCTTTATCACCACCGCTTAATACATAAGCAGTTTTAGAAGCTACTAGTTCATCATGATCAGAGATTTTTCCTTGTGCTTTCATTGCTTTAGCTCCAACTGAAGCCATGGTTCTTAATGTCATGCCTGGTAAAGATAGATCATCTCGATATTTAGGAGGTTCATATCCATTATCTGAAAGTTCTAAAACTTTCTTTTTACCTAAAGCTAGCAAATGTTCTGAATTCATGCTTATTGTATCAGATTTCCTTAACCATCCTTTTTTCAAAGCATCAGTTGCGCTTCTTGATACAGTCATTGGATTAATTAGGCCAATAGCTTGACGTCCAATATTCATGTTAACATTTTTAGCATCATTATTTTCTAATAAATTTAATAATACTCTTAAATGTCCACCTGCTCCAGGTATTAACCCTTGCATTGCTTCAACAAGACCAGCATACAACTCTCCGGCAGCAATAGTATGGGCAGAACAAGCATAGAATTCAAAACCTCCTCCAAGTGCGAAATTAAACGGACATGTAATAACAGGGTATTTTGAATGTCTGATTCTTTGAGTAACTGTCTGCATTTCTTCAACTCCTGCATCCATTATTTGGAGATTTCCAGAATCAATAGCCATTTTAAAGTCATTAACATTTGCTCCTGCACTCCAATTTTTTCCTTGATGACCCATCACTATGCCTTTATACTTCCCTGTTTCTAATAAATCTAATGCATGCTTTACTATGCCAACCATAGATCTATCGATTGGATTGAATGCTGGAACAAAAATCGAATGAAATTCAACATTTAAAACTCTATCACCAACATCATAAATGCTAGCACTCCAATCTCTTTTGAGCATAGTCTTTGAATTCTTAAATAGATTCAAGTTAAGAGTTTTATTGTTAGTTTTATGAACAAGCACTTTCTTATTTACCGGGCAGTAGTATGTTAATTCCCCATCAATAATTTCATAGAATGACTTTCTACCTGATGCTAACATTTCTTCAACCCATGAAGGAACTTTTCTATTTTCTTCTTTCATTTTGTTTACAGATTTCTCAACACCAATTGCATCCCATGAATCAAAGATTCCAATATCTCTCGTAAAGCCCCATTTCATGGTGTTATCAATCTCAATAATGCTATCTGCAATCTCTGGAATCATTTCTGCAGTATAGATTAATAGCGGAGCATTGCATTCCCACAAAAATTTTGCTGCTTTATCATCTAAAAATGTTATTGCTTTTATTCTTTTCGTTAGATTTTTAATAGGTTTTCCTACTCTAAGCGTGTCAAATTTACTCTTCTTAGTAGGAGTATATTCCATAGTGTCAAAATCTAGTGATAAGATTTGTTTTCCTTCTTTTTTATACCATCCTGAGCCTGTTTTTTGACCTAGCCTTCCATCTTCGACTAGCTTTACTAAAAGTTCATGTGGTCTAAATTTCTCTCTTTCTTCTTCGCTTTCTGTTGTAACTCTTTCATGCATATTATTAGAAACATTAAGCGCTGTATCTAAGCCAACGATATCTTGGGTTCTAAAATATGCGCTCTTTGCATTACCTATTAAAGTACCAGTGAGCGCATCTACGTCTTCAACAGATAATCCCATTTCTAATGCTTTTTCTATAACAAGTCTACCATTTGCATTAATAAGTCTATTTCCGATAAAACCTGGAGTATCTTTTGCATGTACAATACCTTTACCTAATGTAGTTTCACCAAATTCCGTAACTGTATCATAAACATCATCAGAAGTTTTTGGTCCTTTAACAAGTTCTAGTAATCTTAAGTATCTTGGAGGATTGAAAAAATGAGAGATTAAAAATCTAGCTTGCACTTCTTCAGGTAATACTTCAACTAAATTAGCTAATGGAATTCCAGATGTATTGGATGCTAAAATTGCATCATCTTTTAAATGCGGTAGTAAGCTTTTGTATACAGAATGCTTAATTTCAATTTTTTCAGCTACCGCTTCAATAATGAGATCACAATCTTTTAGTTTTTTTAAATCATTTTCATATGTACACGCTGTAATCAAAGATATATTTTTACTTGAAAATAAAGGAGCAGGTTTTAATTTAGTTAGTCCTTCAACGCCCTTCTTTGCAAGTTCATCATTAATGTCAAATAATAATGAAGGTATTCCAGCGTTTGCAATATGACCTGCAATCTGAGCACCCATAACTCCTGCACCAAGAACAGCACATTTTTTAATTTCAATCCCCATTTTATTTATCCCTTTTTATAATTGTTGTGATACCTTGACCAGTTCCAACGCACATAGTTGCAAGTCCCATTGATTTATCTTGCTGTTCAAGAACATTTAATAATGTTGTAATAATCCTTGTTCCTGAGATTCCAAGTGGATGCCCTAAAGCAACTGCTCCACCATTGAGATTAACCTTATTTATATCCCAGTTTGCTTTTTTAATACAATACAAAGCTTGAGCAGCAAATGCTTCATTAAGCTCTATAACATCAATATTATCCATTGACAATCCTGTCTTTTCCAAAGCTTTTTCTGTTGCTGGAATAGGACCAGAACCAAACATTTTCCAATTAACACCAGCCACTGCTCTGCCTTCAATATATGCTCTAATTTTTAAACCATTATCATTGGCAAATTTTTCGCTTGTGATTAACATTGCTGAAGCTCCAATGGAAAAAGGACTACTGGTTGCAGCTGTAACTGTTCCATCAGCTCTAAAAGCAGGATTAAGAGATTTGATCTTATCTTTATCCGGATTTCTTGGACCGCTATCTTTATCAATTGTTGTTCCATCTTCAAGAGTTATTGGTACAATTTCATTGTCAAATCTTCCAGCTTCACGCGCAGCTACTGCTTTATCGTGAGATGAAAAGGAAAATTCTTCTTGCTCTTCTCTTGAAATATTTAACTCATCCGCAAGAAGCTCTGCACCTTCTCCCATTGATATATAATAATCTTGTTCAGCTAATTCTACGTTAAAGTCTGGAGCAAACCCTCCCTGAGGAATAGTAAACATATCTTCAACCCCACCAGCAATACCTACATCGATATCACCTGCTTCAATAGCGGAACTTATCATGTGAAGTGATGTCATAGCTGATCCACAATATCTATTTATTACATTAGCGGCAGCTGTTTCTGGAATACCAGCTAAAATAGATGCGCCTCTTGCAACCAACATACCTGTTGGACCTTCCGGAAACGCACATCCTAAAGAAACATCTTCAACTAAATTAACATCCAATTCTTTGTTTCTATCTAATAAACCCTTGATTACTTGACCAGCAATCTCATCTGATCTCATACCTATCATTGGACTACCTTTAGTACCGATTGGAGATCTTACTCCATCAATAATTACAGCTTTATTACTCATTTTTTCCTCCTTAAAAGCTTTGAACTGGATAACCGCCAGCTTCAACAACTTTTTCTCCAATTATTTTCTTTAAACCGATGGTATCTGTTGATAAAGAAAGCTTTTTCTTTAATACACTTAGCTTTGCATTTAAATCATCAGGAATATCACCATTATAAATATTATTTAGAATTTTGTTAGCATATTCAATTACTCTAGTTCCTTGCTCTGCAGTGTAAACTTTAGCGCAAAGCTCAGGAACAATTTGATTTTTAGTTGTATAAAAATCTTTATTCTGCATCACTCTTGATAAGGTGGAATCAGCTACATAAGAGTAAATAAGAATATTCGCAAGATTTTCAATTATTACTTGCTCAGTTCCTATGTCTTGTCCATGCCTACTCAATGATTCATTTAAGCAAAGTGCATAAACAGCTTTAGAAGCTTCGATACATTCAACTTCATCTTTATATTCTCCCTCATAACCGATATCAAAACCATTACTACAATCACTATTAACCTTTTCTAAATACTCTTTGAATCCAATTTCACCACTTAAAGCCTTGCTTATCATAGATCTTCCGCAAAGCATCTTATTAATTTCATTTGTTCCTTCCCAAATCTTGTTGATTCTATTATCTCTATAAGCTTGAGCCATAGGATACTCTTCAATAAAACCATAACCTCCAAAAATTTGAAAACAATGATCAATTAACTGTTCAGCAGATTCACTTCCATAAACTTTTACGATAGAATTTTCTGCAATGTATTTTTCGGTTGTATTACCCTGCTTTATATAATATTCAGGATCATTTTTATCTAACTCACCAATAGCTTCAGTTTGCTTACCAATAACGGAATAGCATGTACTATCTAATGTATATGTAAGAATGGCTGCAGAAGCTAATTTTTCCTGTATAGATCCAAAATCAGAAATGTACTGACCAAAAGCTTTTCTATTTTTTGCGTAATCAACAGCACGCTCCATTCCTAAAATCATGCCTCCAATAGCAGAAGCGCCTAATTTGAATCGACCAATATTTAAACCACAAAATGCAGGTCCTGCACCCTCTCCCACTTTACCAAGCAAATTTTCTACTGGTACTTTACAATCAGCAAAATATAAAGGAACAGTTGAAGAACCTTCCATTCCCATCTTCTTTTCTTCCTTACCAATTTCAAATCCATGGGTATCTTTTTCAACTACAATAGAAGAAAACTTACCATCTATTTTACAAGCAACTATAAAGGTGTCGGCCCAAGCACCATTCGAAATGAAAATCTTCTGACCATTTAAAATGTAATGCTTACCATCCTCTGAAAGCACACCAATTGTTTTGGAATTGGTAGCATCAGAACCAGCTTCAGGTTCAGTCAAAGCAAATGCTGTAATTTTTTTTCCAGAACAAATACCTGGTAACCATTTTTGCTTTTGCTCATCATTACCATACCAAATAATTCCAAGAGAACCAATTGATGTTTGCACATTCCAAACAGTGCAGAAAGATGCACTCCCACTCATTGAAATTCCTTCAGCTAAAATACACATACCAGTTTTTGTCATTTCTGATCCACCGTATTTTTCAGGAACATCAATTCCTAGAAAACCTAACTCACCCATTTGTTCTACAAGTTTTCTAATAAGTTTTTCATCCTTTTTATTTAGCTCATTTTGAGATAATGGTAATAATTCATTTGTGGCAAAATCACACATTGCCTCATAAATCATTCGTTCTTCTTCAGAAAATGATTCTTTACAAAAAACCTTATTTGTACCAACAACTGTGGTTAAAAATGTACCACCTGTTTTAATTTGACTAAAATCTACTGACATTTTTTATTCCCCTTTATTTAACGTATAAATATTTAAAATATAATCTGATATCTGATCTATATAAGTTTCTGCGTTGACATGCTTTGATTCAAACAAAGTAAACCAAAACACTCCCTCTAAATTTAACACCAATGATAGAGAGGCAATTTTAGGATCAATATCTTTCCTCAATTCCTTATTTTCAATTCCTTGTATGATAATCAGCTCTATGAATTTTTGAAAACGATCATACATCTGCTGTATAGCTCTTCTAAAATCCTTATCATGTCTTGAAATTGACCAGAAAGTTGAAAACGATTTAAAGAAAACAGGATCCTTTTTTAATTGACTTGAGACAGTTATAAATAATTTCTTTAATATCTTGGCTGTAGTAGGCTCGTTATTAACCTGAGCAAATAAATCGGTATATTCATTTTCTAATGATTCAATTACTCCTAAATAAACTTCTTTTTTTGATTTGTAATAATGATATATAGCACCTTTACTCATTTTTGACTCTAGCACAATATCATCCATCGTACTCCCGTAATATCCTTTTTTAGACATTACGCGGAGAGCAGACAACGTAATTAAATCTTTTTTCCCTCTTTTCTTTTCTTTTTGCATAAACCGACTAGTCGGTCCAAAAATTAAAAAAAACCTGTAACTATTTCAACAATTCCTTTTTTTTGCAAATAAATAATATGTAGTTTATTTATCACTCATAATGCATGAAAATAATAACCATATCATAGCACCATCTTTACTCGCAGCAGATTTCTCTAATTTGCAAAGTGAACTAAAGTTATGTAATGAATCAAAAGCAGAATGGCTTCATTTAGATATTATGGATCAGCAATTTGTTCCCAATCTATCCTTTGGACCTGATATAGTTAAATCAATAAGGCCTCATTCAGATCTTTTCTTTGATGTTCACCTAATGGTAAGTAATCCATTTGATATGGTACCTGCATTTATTAATGCCGGTGCAGATGCTATTTCTTTTCACATAGAAGCAACAGAACCAAGGTTTACGTTTCCTCCTAAAATCATTATTAATATGATTAAAAAGAATAATCTACGATGTGGAATAGCAATTAAACCAAAAACTCCATTTAAGGTTGTAGAAAAATATTTACCCTTGATTGATTTCATAGTTGTTATGTCAGTTGAACCTGGTTTTGGTGGACAAAGTTTTATTCCTTCTACGTTGGAAAAGATTGCATCTATTGATGCAACATTAAAAGAAAAAAATATGAGAGATAAGATTGCTATTCAAGTAGATGGGGGCATTAAGATGCATAATGCAAAAGAAGTAATCGATGCTGGTACAGACATATTAGTAGCAGGATCTGAAGTATTTAAATCAGGAAACCCAATTGAAACTATAAACGAAATGTACAATCTATGAATTATCAAGAGATAAACACATTTAATAGCTGGGGGAAAATCGATAAAGATCAGTTCACTGTAAATGTTATAAAAGGGCTTGTAATTGATGGTGTTAGAAAAGCAAATTCTGGTCATCCTGGAGGTCCTATGTCTCTTGCAGACTTTTCATATATTCTATATTCAGAATATCTTGTCTTTGATTTAAATAATCCTGATTGGCATTCGAGAGACCGTTTCGTTTTATCCGCTGGACATACATGTATGCTATTATATACATTACTCTATTTATCTGATATTCTCACAATGGAAGACTTGAAAAAGTTTCGACAATTAAATAGTAGAACACCTGGCCATCCTGAGATTGAAACTCCTGGAGTAGATGCAAATACAGGACCATTAGGACAAGGAGTGGGTATGGCAACAGGTATGGCATTAGCAGAACGAATGCTCAATGCAAAGTCTTCATTAGACAGAAAACAATATACTTATGTATTAGCTGGTGATGGTGATTTACAGGAGCCTATAGCTCTCGGTGCAGCAACATTAGCAGGTCATTGGAAATTATCTCAATTAATAATGTTCTATGATAAAAATGATATACAGATAGCGGGTGAAACTTCTCGTTGTGATTCTACCAATTATATAGATTTGTTTAAATCTATGAACTGGGATGTGCAAGAAATAGATGGTCATAATCATGATCAAATAAGAAAAGCAATAGACAGCGCTCAAAATTCTGAACTTCCAAGTATTATTATTGGAAATACAACAATTGCTAAAGGAAGTGCTACTCTTGAAAATACTAGCAAATCTCATGGAGCACCATTTGATCCAGAAGAAATTATTGCTACTAAAAAGAATCTAGGCCTACCAGAAAATGAATCTTTTTATTGCCCATCTGAAGTAAAAGAGCATTTCCAAAGGAATTTTCAATCTATTCAAGATCTCATATCTGATTTGAATCACGATAATGCTGCATTTGATATAGCTTCAGCACTAAAAAACATAGATTTAGTAAATTTTGATCCTAGTGAAGTTATTGCGACTAGAAAAGCTTTTGGTATGTCATTAGACAAATTTTCTTCTCATATCCCTACCATTGTAGGAGGATCAGCAGACCTTGATGGATCAAACTGTACTACAAATTTTGCTAATACCTATGGAGATTTTTCTGCATCAAATTTAGAAGGAAGAAATATTCCATTTGGAGTAAGAGAATTCCCAATGGGAGCTATTATGAATGGCATTAGTTTATATGGAGGTCTTTTTCCTTTTGGAGGAACATTCTTAGTATTTAGTGATTATGTACGTTCAGCAATACGTTTATCTGCTATTCAAAAATTACATGTTATGTATGAATTCACTCATGATTCTATCTTTGTTGGAGAAGATGGACCAACTCATCAGCCTGTTGAACATACAATGTCACTACGTTTAATACCT
This sequence comes from Fidelibacterota bacterium, assembly GCA_036012065.1. Taxonomy (GTDB): domain Bacteria; phylum Fidelibacterota; class Marinisomatia; order Marinisomatales; family Marinisomataceae; genus Marinisoma. The sequence continues at coordinate 3,954 of DASCOP010000022.1, read as the reverse complement.
GGCTTGCTTGTTTTTAGACCATCAGATGCTATTGAAACACATTTCTGCTTTGAAGCAATTATGGAAAATGAGAATAATCCGAGTGCAATATTGCTGACAAGACAAAAACTTCCTGTAAGTATTATAGATAAAAATATTATTAGAAATGGTGTAAAAAAAGGAGCATATGCAGCGCTAGAATCCAATGATCCAGATGCGGTAATATTTACAACAGGCTCAGAACTACATCTTGCGCTAGCTATTGCAGAAGAAATAAATCATAATATAAAGATTGTTAATATACCATGTTGGGAGCTCTTTGAACAACAATCAGAAGGCTATAAGAATGACATCCTTACCAATAGCTGTAAGAAAAGAATTTCAATTGAAGCAGGAATAACATTAGGATGGGAAAAGTTTGTTGGACAAGATGGATTAAAAATTGGTGTTGATAATTTTGGATTATCTGCTCCAGGTACTGATGTCGCACAACATTTTAATTTCACAAAAGAAAATATTAGAAATAAGATAGAGGAATATTTAAGTGAATAATATAACAATTGTTTTAGCTACTGATCATGCAGGGTTTGAGCTCAAAGAATCTGTAAAAAAATATCTATTAGATCTCGATTATGATGTCAAAGATTTTGGTGCATTGGAATATGAGTCTACAGATGATTATCCTGATTTTATTAATCCTGCAGCACAGTTTATATCAGAGAATGATAATACTATGGGAATTATTTTTGGAGGATCAGGGCAGGGCGAAGCAATGGCTGCCAATAGATTCAATGGTGTAAGAGCAGCTGTATTCTATGATGGTCCAGATGAAATTATAAATTTATCAAGATTGCATAATAATGCTAATGTCTTATCACTCGGTTCACGATTTATTAAACCAGAACGTGCAATAGATTTGATTGAACAATGGTTAAATGTTGGATTTGAGGGTGGTAGACACCAAAAAAGAATTGAAAAATTAGATTCTCACTGATTGTAGCTAGCATAAACTGTAAAACTACCATCTTCATTGAAAGCTAGAACATCATAAGGTTCATTTCTAAATCCTTCCATGCCAGGTGAACCTATTGGCATTCCAGGAACTGTCAACCCTTTAATCGAAGGTTTTTCTTTTAACATTTTAATAATCTGCTCAGCATGGACATGGCCTTCAACTATATAACCTCCAACTTTTGCTGTATGACAAGACTGTAGATTGCGCGGTACTCCCCCAAGTTGTAGCTTAGCTAAATTCATATTGTCTTTATTCTGTGTATCAACTATAAAATCATGATCTTCTAAATGATCAATCCAATCATCGCAACAATTGCATGCTGCACCTTTATATACTATTATATTTGGACTAGACTGTGTTGAATAGGATCCAGAATTGAAAGTTCCACTTAGCATATAAAAGATAATGCATAATAATATTATTAATAAACTCTTTTGTCTATAATTGATATCTTTCATTATCTATTCCTATATAAATAAATCTGCTAATATTAAAAAGAACAATAAAGGGAAATAATAAATGGATGTCTTAAATATCAGCCTAGCATTCTCTCTAGATTGCTCTAGAATAAATGGAAGACAACATAACATATAAACATTGCTTAATAAATATGCACCTACAAAGTATATTCTTCCCGAGACTTCAAAGAAAAATGGTAAAGTAGAAATTGGAATTAAAACCAATGCATGTAAAAAAATATGTAGAGCTGTCTTTTTTACTCCATTATTTAATCCTGATAACATCTTCAGCCCTGCTTTGTCATAATCATCTTTATATATAAAAGCTATTGCATAAAAATGAGGATGTTGCCAAAAAAATAAGATTAAAAATAGTGCTACTCCACCCCAATCTAAGCTATTAGTCGCTGCTGTCCAACCTCCAAGAGGTGGTATTGCACCAGGAATAGCTCCAACAGAAGTATTGATCCATGACACTCGCTTTAGAGGTGTATAAACCAATAGATACAGTATAATTGTTAATGCAGATAAAATAGCAGTCAACGTATTGACTTTCAAATATAAAGTGGATATTCCCAATACTATAAATAATAGTCCTAAGAATAGTGCAAACTGTACTGATATTTTTTTCGTTGGAAGAACTCTACCTTTTGTACGATCCATTTTTTTATCAGATTCTACTTCGATGACATTATTTATTATTGAACCCCCTGTTGAAGAACATAAAGTACCCATAATAGTATAGAGCAATAAGGATGATGAAAAATTGCCCTCTGATCCAAGATAGAATCCAATGACTGTTGTAGTAAGTACCAAGAATCCAATTCTGATTTTTGTTAATTCGATTAAATTTTTAATCATGTTATCCTTGATCAATAAGAGTCACGATATCATACTGCAATTCTAGTATGTTGGCATCAACGGTTCCCTCATAGTATTTTCTAATATTTCTATTCTGATCAATTAAAACTAATCTGGTAGAATGTCCAACAGGAAGTAAGTCAGCAGACAGAAAGAAACCATCTTCTGCTAGCGTAATTACATCACCAATATCTCCTCTTAGAAAAAACCAATTATCGTTGGCGCTATATTTATCTGAAAAATCTTTTAATACACTCTTTGAGTCATAATCAGGATCTGTAGTAATAGAAATAAACTGTAGCTCATCTGAATCTGAAAATCTTTTTTGTAATATGCCTATATTTGTTGACATAATTGGGCATGCGCCATCACATTGAGTAAAAATAAAACTGGCAACAGTAATCTTGTTCTCTAATTTTTTTTCTGTAAATGATGTACCATCAAAATTGTCTAACTGGAAGTCGGGCACTTTAGATATCACAGGCAGATTACTCACTCTAGACTGAGTTGCTTTATGTATGGTAAATAAGCCTATCAGTCCTAAAATTAAAACTGAGAAAAATGCAATTATTAGCTTTTTATTTAACGTATTCATTACTGATGCAATTATACAATATAATTATTATACCAACAAGCCAAGATGAACCCCATGTATGGAAGAGTCTTGTTAATTGAGGTAGTTCAAAAAATATCATCATTTCACCTAAGAAAATCTGTACTATAATCATAGCAAGCGTAAATGTGCCTAAAAATCGTACAATATAGAGCTTGTAATTTCTAAGCTTTAAATAGATATAAATGCTTAAAAAAAGCAATGAAAATCCTAAGATAGAGTGTAAATATTTATATGAATCCAATGCATTTAACAACTCTCCTTTAGATAAAAGAGGATTTTCAATAGAAATGAATTCAAGATTGGTCCTGATTCCAGTACCAAGAAGAATTTCTATAACAATTAATATCCAAAAAACAATTAAGCTATTTGAAAGCGTTCTATTGATTTCTATATCTTTGAATTGCTCTAGATGTATTCCTTTATAAGATTCAATACATGCATAGCTTAATACAGAAACCAATATCAATGCTAATATCATATGCAAACTAACAAGAAAAGGGTCTAATACTGAAGAAACTACAAGAGCGCCTAATCCCCCATTCGCACCAACCAAAATCAAAGATAAAACTGCTGCTGATAGTAATTTTAATTCCTTTCGGAAGTAAAATATTGCTATAATATTCAATATAATAATTGAAAAGCCTGCTGATACTCCGATAAGACGATTACTATATTCTGTCCAAGCTAATACAATATTAAATGAAGTTGCATCAATGTGAGAAGGAATCTGATCAATATTTGTAGGTGGAATCCATCTACCAAAACATCTAGGCCAATCTGGACATCCCATTCCAGCGCCCGATACACGAACTAGGCCTCCAGCAAAAATAACAAGATAAGATAAAATTGTTGAAATAACAGCAGATTGAAAAAAAAGCTGTTTTTTCATTTATTGATGATCCTCATCCTCTTCATGATGATCGCTACCATGTTCATCGACTGGATTTCCATGGGTATCTGTTAGAGGTAAAGAATCATAAAAAGCGGCACGTTTATTAATAGGGTATTGAGTTTCAGGATTAACT
>DASCOP010000021.1:0-16727 GCA_036012065.1 Fidelibacterota bacterium | reverse complement strand
TTTCTGGAAATTTTGATACATTATATGGTACGGGATTTGAATCTAATATTGATTTAACAGATTGGAAAATTACAAAACCAAGAGGTTCTATTAGCAATGAGTAAAATATTAAGTGCGACAAATTTAAAAAAGCAATATGGTCAGAAAAATGTTGTCAATAATATTGATATCAATTTAAAGAAGGGTGAAATTGTTGGACTGCTTGGTCCTAATGGAGCAGGTAAAACAACCACTTTTTATATGATCACAGGAATGATTAGACCTTCATCAGGTACTATCTTATTGGACGATTCAGATATTACAAGCCTCCCAATGTACAAGCGCGCAAGAATGGGCATTGGATATTTAGCACAAGAACCATCAATTTTTGGAAAACTAACCGTAGAAAACAATCTTAAAATTGTTTTAGAGACCGTATTACCAAAAGATGTGGATCAGAATAATTTAATTGATGAATTATTAGACCAATTTAATATCACTAAATTGAGAAATAGTTTAGGATCAAGTCTATCTGGTGGAGAGAGAAGGCGCGTTGAGATATGTCGCACTTTAGCTCTTAATCCTGACTTTGTGCTCTTAGATGAACCGTTTGCTGGAGTAGATCCTATTGCAGTAGAGGATATTCAACAGATGATTATGTCATTAAAAGAAAAAAATATAGGAGTCTTAATTACTGATCACAATGTAAGGGAAACATTATCTATTACAGATAGATCATATTTGTTGCATAGTGGAGAAATTTTAAAATCTGGAGATGCAGAGACGCTTGCAAATGATGAAGAAGTAAGAAGAATCTATTTAGGGAAGAAATTTAGATTAGATTAATGAATAAGCTTTCTACCAAGATTAGACAGAAGCAGTCTATAATACCAAAACAAATACTTCAATCTAGTTTCTTAGAGCTTGGGCTTGATGAAATTGAAAAAGAGCTAGAAAATGAAATTCAAAAGAACCCAGTCTTAATTGAAAAGAATACAGAAGATTTTAGAGATAAGGGTGATGTAAGTTATGGGCTCGATCAGCAAGATAGCTATGATTTATTCTTAGAAAATATCACGGAAGAAAAAAATGTCATTGATAGCCTTATCAATCAAATTGATCAATCTGAAATTGATCATAAATCAAAGAAAATAGCACAACAAATCATCTTTAATGTAGATAATAGCGGTTTCTTAGATTCTGAATTAGAATTAATTGCAGATAGTACAGAGGCAACGATGGAAGATGTTGAAAATACATTAGCATTTGTGAAAACATTAAGCCCTAAAGGTGTAGGGTGTAAAAATTTACAAGAATATCTACTTTTACAAATTGATGATGAGCAAACTGCATTAGATATTATCAAGAATCATTTCGACCAATTTCTTAATCAAGAATTTTTAGACATTAAGTCTTCTTTGTCTTGTTCAGATGCTGATTTTGATAATGCACTGAATACTATTTCTTCTAAGAATTTTGCACCAATAGTAGATTTGAATGCAGAGAATCAACAAGTGAATCCAGATATTATTTTACGAATGAAAGATGACAAGTGGATTATTCTAGTCAATGACAGACATTTAAGTAAATTTAAAATATCAAATGAATATTTAAATGCTGCAATGGATCAAAAAACATCCAAAGAAGAGAAAAAATTCATCGATGATCATATTAGTAGCGCACAGAACATATTAGATACCATTACATTTAGATCAGATACCTTGAAAAAGGTAGTCAAAGAGATTATTGATATACAACATGATTATTTGTCTGAAAAACAACAACATCCTAACCCCTTGAAATTAGAGGATATTGCTAAAAAGATTGAGATGGATATATCCAGTGTGAGCAGAACAGTAAAAAATAAATATATTGATACTCCATTAGGCCTTTTAAGTTTAAAGAGTTTTTTTACTAGTCAGATAGTGAAAAAATCTGGTGAGATAGTGGGAACAGAGGATTTAAAGACTGCTATAAAAGAAATTATAGCAGCAGAGGATAAACATAGCCCATTATCCGATTTAGAGATTGTAGAATTATTAGATGAAAGAGATTTTGCAATTGCAAGAAGAACTGTAGCTAAATATAGAGAATCAATGAATATATCAAATACTAAGAAAAGGAAATTAAAATGAGTGTAAGACATTGTATAAAAGTTGATGATTTTTCTAAGAACGAAATAATTGATTTATTTGAATTAACTGCTGAATTAAAACATAAATACAGAACTAAAGAAGATTTTAAGCCATTTAGAAATCATTCGATGGCAATGATCTTTGCAAAACCTTCTGCAAGAACTCGCGTATCTTTTGAAACTGGCTTTTCTTGGATGGGTGGTCATGCAATTTATTTAGCTCCACAAGATATTGGGCTCGGTAAAAGAGAAAGTGCATCAGATTTAGCACAGTTGTTTAGTCGATATAATGACTTAATTATGGCAAGAGTCTTTAGCCATAATGATATGTTAGATTTTGAAGAGCATGCTACGGTTCCTGTTATTAACGGGTTAACAGATTATAATCATCCTTGTCAGATTTTAACGGATATGTTTAGTATTTGGGAAGCTAAACAAAGAGATATAAGTAATCTCAAGGTGGCATATGTGGGTGATGGTAATAATATTGTGAATTCATGGATTAGATTGGCTGCCATATTACCATTTGAATTTACATGTGTTTGTCCTGAAGGATATGAACCTGATCAAGAGACAATCAATTTTGCAGAATCAAAAGGTATATCTACAATTAACATTTCTCATGATCCAGCAGCAGGTGTGATGGATGCAGATGCAATTTATACGGATGTATGGGCTTCTATGGGTCAAAAAGAAGAGATTGATGAACGCATCAAAATATTTTCTCCATTTCAAGTCAATTCAGAATTAGTAAAAAATGCAAAGAGTGATTATCTATTTATGCATTGCTTGCCTGCAGAGCGAGGAAGAGAAGTTACTGATAACGTAATCGATTCAGAAAATTCAATTGTATTCGAACAAGCAGAAAATAGATTGCATACACAAAATGCTATTATGGTTACTTTGTGTGATAAAGTTTAGAAATTTTTGATTTCTAATTTATTGTCATTAAATAGAGCATAATTATAATTTTCTTCATTACACTCGCCTAGTAAAATTAATTCTCCACCATTTAATGTTTTATGATAAGAATGATGGTAATGTCCCATTATAACATATTTGAATCCTTCATTAATTTTTTGTTGAGCAAAACTTTCTAATTCGTCATGGATTCTATTGAGTTTATCCTGATCAATGTTATGTGAATCTTTTCTTTCATAAGATATCTTGTTTGCAATTTTTAATGCAATACTTTTTGGAAGCAGAGAGTATGTTTTAATAAATATGTTACTGCGAATTACTTTCTTTAATAATCGATATGATTTATCCCACGACAAAATTCCATCCCCATGGGTAATATATGTCTTTGTGCTATTATGTTCGGTCGTTGTGTCACCTAGGAAAGCTTTTGTAATATGTTTCTTGAAGTAATCTCCAATCCAATAATCATGATTGCCTGCTATAAAATAGATATCAAAACCTTTTTCTTTCATCGCTTTAATTTTTGATAATACTTCTTCATGTTCGCTAGAGTTTTGATTACGGTACTCAAAGTAGTAATCGAAACAGTCTCCCATAATAAATAGCGATCCTTTAGCATTATTTATAGATATAGAATCTAGAAACTGTGAAAATTTTGCAATCTTTTCATTTTCTTCCTGTGATTTTAAGGGTTTAAAGTGCGTATCCCCAAAAAAGTATATTGGTAGTTGCATCGCAAAAATTACTCTTTAAACTAAGCTTGTTCAATAGTAATATTATTGATATGAAATTCGTCATAATATATCTTTTATTGAGTCAATTGATTTTTGGTCAAAATTTTGGCCAAAATAAGGTCCAATATGATACATTTGACTGGGAGTATATTGTTAGCCCTAATTTTAATGTCTATTATTATGGAGACAATCATGATCTTGCAATTTTCACATCTAAAGTTGCAGAAGAGTCGCTAGACCAGATAGGAAAACACTTAAGATGGAGAAGCAGTAAACCTGTCAAGATTATTGTATACACTTCGCATAATGATTTTCAGCAGACGAATATTGTGAATCCTTATATGCCTGAAGGTGTTGGTGGAGTTACGGAGCTATATAAGAATCGTATCGTTATTCCATTTGAAGGATCTTATAATCAGTTTAAGCATGTCATTCATCATGAATTAGTTCATGCTTCTATCAATGATATGGCATACGGTGGAAATGCCCAAGGATTAATCAGTGGAAGAATAATGCTACAAATACCCCTCTGGGCCAATGAAGGCTTGTCAGAATTCCTATCGGTTGATTGGGATACCAATTCAGACATGGTATTGCGCGATTTAGCAATCGAAGAGAAATTGCCAAAGATTGAAGAACTGAATTATTCTATTCTTGCATACAAAGGCGGACAATCTGTTTGGCAATATATCACCAAGAAATACGGTAGAGAAAAAGTCGGTGAAGTATTTCAGCAAATGAGAAGAACGCAGAATGCAGAAAAAGGATTTAAAAATGCATTGGGTGTCGATTTTGAACAACTAACTGATGATTGGCATGATTATCTAAAAAAAGAATATTGGTCTGATATCAATAAACGAGAAAAAATTGATGATTTTGCAGAAAAAATCACAGATAGATCAAAAACCAAAAACTTTTACAATGTTAGTCCATCATTTTCTCCTGATGGTAATACTGTAGCTTATTTTACAGATCAGGCTGGATACATGGATCTTATTTTATATAATCTTAATTCAGGAAAACAAAAAAAACGATTGATTAGAGGAAATACCAGTCCAGATTTTGAAGAATTAAAGTGGTTACAGCCAGGATTATCTTGGTCTCCAGATGGAAAATATATTGCTTTTTCGTCAAAAAGCGGGAAAGAGGATTCCATTATTATTGTTGATGTTGAAGATGGTGGCTATAAGAAAATACCGATTGCACTAGATGGCGTGTTTACCACATCATGGCATCCTAAAGAAGATAAAATTGTATTTATAGGACATAAAGATGATGCAAGCGATTTGTATGTCATTGATCTGAATACAAAAGAGCTGACTAATTTAACTAACGATACTTTTTCCGATTTTTCTCCAACGTGGTCATCTAATGGAGATATGATTGTATTTAGCTCAGATAGAGGAACAAATACAGGATCACCTGACATGTTTGACATCGACTTTTCTCAAAATGATATATTTATGTATGACATGTCTAGTGGAAAAATTACACAGGTTACCAATACTCCTTATAATGAGAACTATCCAGTCCTCAATAAGGAGAATAGCTTATTTTATACTGCAGATTATAATGGCGTGTATAATATTTTTAGACATAATCTATCCAATGATAGTTCTTATCCTATTACCAATGTTATTACAGGAATTCAACAGATTGATATAGATAATAACAGTGATAAATTAATTTTTTCTGGCTACAACGAAAGAGGATGGGATTTATTTGTTATGAATCAGCCTGAAAACCAAGAAGAGAAGGTTGTCCCAGAAACAAAGTTTTATACTGAAAGAAATCAAGTAGATACATTTGAAGATTTACGTTTTGTTAAGGTCGAAACTCAGAACGAAGAATCCGAAGATTATTCTAAGTATATCTTTGCAAAAAATTATACAAGATTTAATGACTCTGATGAAGAGAATGATAAAGAAAAGGATACAGCAATTGATTCATTGCGTGTTGCAGATGGATATACTTCTCAACCTTATAAAACAGATTTTTCTATTGATTACATATCTACAAGGGCATCCATTGATAATCTTTTTGGTACTCGTGCATTAGCTAATCTTGCTTGGAGTGATGTCATGGGTGATCATCAAATCATGATGGGCACTAATTTAGTATTAGACTTAGATAATAGCGATGTTGTCATTAGTTATGCCTATTTAAAAAATAGAATGAACTATTATGGTACTATTTTTCAGCAGGCAAACACTTTTTCATTAGGGTACAGTATCACCTCAGATTATATAGGAAAATTAAGAGATTATGGTGTAGGATTTTTTGCACAATATCCATTTTCTAAATTTAGTCGTGTTGATTTTGGTGGAACGCTTAGATCGGTTGATTATGAAGTAAAAGAATTTGATATTTTTAATCTGACCTATGATTCTATATACACAGAAAATCTTACAGCAATGATGCCAATGGTGAGTTTTGTTTTTGATAATACTAGCAACACCTATACAGGACCAAATGATGGCTTAAAACAATATCTTACATTCCAATTTAGTCCTGATATTGGCGATGACTCTGTTCCTTTCCAGACTATGAAATTTGATATCAGAAAATATTTTAAGATTAACAGGAATTATAGTATTGCTACACGATTAATGTTAGGAAAGAGCACAGGAGATAAGCCACAAAGATTCTTTTTAGGCGGAAACTCTCAAATGGCTATTCTATCAGATACTCAAACAGAAGGAAAAGATGATTCTGGATTTTATGCAGAAAGAGTGTTGCAATATGATAACTCTTCCATATTAGAAGATGTGTATTTTAGTGAATATGTTTTTCCTGTGAGAGGTGCAAGGTATAGAGAGCGCGTTGGAGAGAATGTTGCCGTTGCAAACTTTGAATTTAGATTTCCTTTTGTTAACTATGTTGATGTAAGCTTTCCTGCAAAAATTAGATTTGGAAATATCTTTGGACATTTATTTGTTGATGTTGGCGCTGCATGGGATTCAAGTGAAGAATTTGATGATAGTGCATTGATAAGAGAGAAATATGGTTTATCTGATCCAGAAGCTTCTCCTATTATTTCTACGTTTGGTATTGGGATGAAAATGTTTACTCCTTGGGCGCTACTAAGACTTGATACTGCATGGGATCGTTATCCAAATGGAGACTATTCTAAACCGCAATATATTTTATCTGTAGGGTACGATTGGTAGTCTGTTGAAATTTTCAATTCAATCTGAAGATAAAAATTCATTAGCAAGAGTAGGTAAAATAGAAACTGATCATTCTATTATAGAAACTCCTGTATTTATGCCAGTTGGCACTCATGGTGTAGTAAAATCATTATCTCCCAATGAACTATATGACATGAATACCCAAATTATGCTTTCTAATACTTATCATCTTTACTTAAGACCTGGTACGGATATTATAGAGAAGAATGGTGGGTTGCATCAATTTATGAACTGGTCTAGTAGCATTCTTACTGATAGTGGAGGGTATCAAGTGTTCTCATTAAGCAATATGAATAAGATTACAGATAATGGCGTAGACTTTAAATCACATCTTGATGGGAGTATGCATTTTTTTACACCAGAGACTTCAATGGAAGTGCAAAGAAAATTAGGATCGGATATCATTATGGCTTTTGATTATTGTCCTTCTGCAGACTGCTCAAAAAAGGAGCTAAAACGCGCTTCTAGGCTTACAAAAGATTGGACAAAAAGAGCATATGAATATATGAATGATCAATCTCCTTTGTATGACCATAGCCAAACATTATTTCCAATTATTCAAGGAGGAATTGACAAGGAAGAACGCTTAAAATGCCTAGATCAAATGCTTCCTTTTGCTACGTGTGGCATTGCAATTGGTGGACTTTCCGTAGGAGAAAAGAAGGATCCCATGTTTGATATTGTAAATCTACTAGGAACGCATATGCCCAAAGATCAACCGCGTTATTTGATGGGCGTAGGTAAACCGACAGATCTTGTGAAATCAATCTTATCGGGAATAGATATGTTTGACTGTGTTTTGCCCACTCGGAATGCAAGGAATGGACAAATTTTTACACATGAAGGTTCTATTAATATTCTAAATAGCCAATACAAGGATGATACATCTCCTATTGATAAAAAAAGCAGTATTGTATTTGCTCAGGAGCATTCAAAATCTTATTTAAGACATTTGTTTAAGGTCAACGAAATGTTTGGTATTCGCATTGCAACATTAATGAATATTGCATATTATTTTGACTTAATCACTGAAATTAAATCTGAAATTAACAATAATAGTTTTGTAAAATGGTCGGAGGACTATTTAAAGAGATATGATCAATAGATATTATTCAATGAAATGTTTATTACTTATTACAGCAATAATCATATTAAGTAATTGTGCTTCTGTAAGAAGTCCAGAGGGAGGACCTCTAGATGAGATTTCTCCAACACTATTAGGAACAAGCCCAGAAGTACTAATTAATATTGAGCCTGAGCAAAAAGTTACTATTCGTTTCAGTGAATATTTAAAAGAAAGCTCGCTGAAAAACTCCCTTCATGTATATCCTATGCATGCAGGCGAAATCAGATATGAATTTAGGGGAGATAAAATAGATGTATGGCTACCTAAAGATCTTAAGAACGACACGACATACATACTTATTATAGATACTGGTCTTGCTGATGAACATGGGATAGCAATTGAAAAAGATCTTAGTATTCCATTTACTATGGGTTCAACATTGGTTTTTTCCAAGATAGAAGGTTATGTGTATGGAAATACAGATCGAGGAAATCTTTTATTGTGGAGAGGAATATTAAGCCATGATGAAATGTTAGATAAAGACCCAGACTATATTGCAAATCTAATAGATGATTCATATACATTTGATTATTTGCCAATAGATGACTTTTCTATTCTTGCCATTGAGCAATATGGATCAAATATTGATTATACAAAAGGTCCTTATGCGTTATATCATCAAAAGTCTATATCTACAAAAAATGCTTCGCTAAATAACATCAACTTTCTCATGAATAAAGTTTCTAATGCAGAAGCACCAGAAACAGACAGTTTAAATGTAGTAGTTGAGAATGATAATGAAATAATCAAAACTGCTGATTTATCGGGTACAGTGTTAGGAAAATTTCTTCATCCTATAAAGATGTTATTACAAGACGATTCTCATACTTATATTACTCCTGTTAATTTAGATGGATCTTATGTCATTAATGATATTATTGGAGGTAAGTACCAATTGTTGATATACGAAGATAGAAATAATGATAATCAATTAAATACAGGTTCTTTTACAGACCAAACATACTCAGAAGAATTTTATGTCTATCCCGACTCTCTATCTTGTCGAGCTAATTGGGAGCTTGAATTACCTTCATGGAATTACCAAAAGGAGATTAAGTAATGACAGTTATAGCAGTCAGTGGATATTTTGATCCTATTCATGTTGGGCATTTAGAATATTTGAAGATGGCCAAAAGTCTTGGTGATAAATTAGTGGTTATTATTAATAGCGACTATCAAGCAGAATTAAAAAAGGGAAAATCGTTTATGCCAGAAGCCGATCGACTAGAGATTGTTGGTTCGTTGCGCTGTGTAGATGAGGTATTTTTGAGTATTGATAAAGATAAAAGTGTTTGTAAAAGTTTGGAACATATCAAACCCGATATCTTTGCAAATGGTGGAGATAGAAGTTTGGAAGAAATTCCTGAGACTGCCGTAATGGAAAAATATAATATCAAGATGGTTGATGGATTAGGTGAAAAGATTAGAAGTAGTAGTGCAATTACAGGAATTAAGTGTGACACATAATAAGAAAAATAAGAAAAACCAGCAGCTCCTAGACGATTTTATTGAATTAAGTCATAAATGTAACATTAAAATTATTCACGATAAAGGTGATTTCAATGGAGATGCTTGTCTATTGTTTGCTGATAACGTGGTCGTTATCAATAAACATAAGCCTTTAGAACAACGTTTACATGTTCTAGCAAGATGTTTTAGTAAATTAAATCTTGATAACATCTATATTAAGCCAGTATTGAGAGAATTAATCGATAATATTGAACGGGATGATGAATATGTCGCATAAGAAACATTTATGGGCTCCTTGGAAAATGGAATACATCAAGAATAAGGATGGATCACAAAGAATCTTTTCTGATAAACCAAATGAAAATGAAGATAGAGAAAATTTTATTCTTTATCGTGGGAAAACATGTTATGTAATTATGAATTATTATCCATATAATAATGGGCATCTTATGGTAGTTCCATATGAAGAAAAAAATGCAATAGAAGACTTAGAAGATGAAACATTATCAGAAGTGATGCAGATTACAAAAAAAACAATGACCATCTTACGAACACACTTACACTGCGAAGGATTTAATTTTGGAGCAAATATTGGTAAAGGGTCAGGAGCATCTATTGAAAGTCACTTGCATTTTCATATTGTACCACGATGGTCTTCCGATACAAGTTTTATGCCTGTAGTAGGATCTACGAAAGTAGTTGCTCAAGGATTGCATGATACTTATGACTTATTAAAACCATCATTTGAGAAATTAGGATAATGGATTTATTTTCACACTCATGGCTTCCATTTATTTATCAATATAGTATCGGAATATTGATTTTCGGTGGAGGTCTTTTTACAATCTTTAAAGCCTATGGACAAGAGAAGTTCTGGGCTGAATATAAAACATGGATTGCAGTATTGGTGTGGGGATTTATTTATGTATCATCTATTCATCTATTAATGACAATTGCTGCACTAAATAATACACCACAACTTTATTTGGTTATAATCGCTATGTATTGTTCAACAGCATTAATTTTAAGTAGGTATGTGCGATGACTCCTGAAATTGCTACAAGTTCATTATTCTGGGGTATTTTAATTTTCTATGTATCTTTTGTATTAGGCGCAGGCTTATTCTTTGCACGAAATAATCAATCTACAGAAGACTTTTTCTTTGGTGGTAGGCGATTTTCATGGTGGCTGATTGGGATGTCTATGTTGGCTACTGGAGTAGGATCACATAGTTTTGCAAAATATGCATCAAAAGGATTCGAATATGGTTTTTCTTCAACGATGACTTATATGAATGATTGGTTTTTTATGCCATTACTACTCTTTGGTTGGATTCCAATTATTTATTATATGAAAGTAAACTCTATTCCAGAGTACTTTGAAAGACGTTTTAATTCAACAGTAAGAAATTTATCAACATTTACAATGATTCTATATTTAATAGGATACATTGGTATTGGTTTATTAGCACTAGGATCGTTGTTACAACCTATCTTAGGATGGGACATTGAAACAATTATTATCACCATTGCATTGATTGCTGGGATTTATGTATCTCTAGGAGGTCAGACAGCAATTATCTTTACTGATTTTTTGCAAGGAGTGGTGCTTCTATTTGCAGGGCTATTAATCTTTGGTCTTGGTGTTGCATATCTAGGAGGGTTTGATATATTTTGGAATGCATTATCTACAACAAACAAATTACCATTAGCTGATTTTAATTCTCCACCAGACTTTAATTTTGTAGGGGTGTTCTGGCAAGATGGAATAGTAGGATCAATAGGATTTGCTTTTATGAATCAAGCAGTGATTATGCGATTTTTATCATCACGTTCTGTGGCACATGCTCGCCGAGCAACGATGATGAACGTATTAGTATTCTTGCCAATTGGTACGATTGCTGTATCCAATGCAGGTTGGGTAGCAAGAGCTATTACCAATACTTCACCTGAAGTCATTGCAGAGACTACTAATCCGAATAGCATTTTTACAGTTGTTGCTGGAATTGTAGCATCATCAGAAGCAGTATTTGCATTTTTAGTCGCAGCGGTAGTCGCAGCATTAATGTCTAGTCTAGATTCTCAAATCAATGCATCTGCTGCGGTGGTTGTAAATGATATTTATACACCTCGAGCAAAAAATCCATCAGAAAAAACTCGCTTAAGAGTGTCTATGTTAACCTCTGCAATGGTAACAGTGGTAGGAATTGGCGCAGCATTTTTATTTGCGCAATATGGTACCATTTATGAAGCACATGGAGCATTTCATAGCGTAGTCACTCCACCGATGGTCACTATTATATTTTTAGGTATATTTTGGCAACGCTTTTCTGCGCAAGCAGCGGTATTAAGTTTTGTAATAGGATCTATGTTTATCATCTTAGGATTATGGTATCCTTTTGAATTAATTAGTCCATTAGCGCATGGAATTGAGTTCGTACCAGAAAGACCATATTCTTATATAAGAGCCTTATATAATCTACTAGCATGTGTTTCTATTGGGGTAATTGTAACCTTACTAACAAAGCCACAAAAAAATTATGATAACATCAAAGGATTAACGCTTTGGACCATTAAAGATGGTGCAGAGTACTTTAAAGGTTCTGATGTAAATCCGAATGCCGGAATTACTATTACAGTTCCTGGAAGCGAAATTGTTGTATCTGAAGATGAAAACAATAAGATATCTTTACCACAAAAGTATATGGATGAGATTAAAGGAAATCCAGGCGACTTAATGTATATTAGTGATAAACGTTGGTATCTAGGTGGATTAAAATCCACACATGCAAATCTTGGATCAACATCAAAGTTTGATAAAGTGATTATATCGAAGGATGTATACAGTCATGGACAATTCAATTTATCAAAAGATTTAACTATTGAACTTGAAGTATAATATTTACTTGTTTTTTCAATAATATTATCAAAAATTCATACACATATTCCGGAGTAGCTCAGTTGGTAGAGCGAGTGACTGTTAATCACCAGGTCGGGAGTTCGAGTCTCTCCTCCGGAGCAGCATTTATGTAAATAAAGATGATAAATAAGTAAACCTATTTACAAAGGAAAAAAATGGATTTTCTTACACTTTGGTCTTTACTAGGATTCTTATTTGCTGTCTATGCTGTTACAGCAAACGACAGCATTCAAACTCTTGGTACATACATTTCATCGAATAGAGACGTGAAATGGTATTGGATGTTTGCCTATATGGGATCCATCTTTATCATTACCATGATTCAAGGCTTCAATATCAATGATCCAGCGTTTGGGAGATTGGATAAGTTTCCAGAAATCACAATACAATGGTATCATGCAATAGCCCCATTAGTGCTTGTCGCACTAACACGACTAAAAATTCCCGTATCTACTACGTTTTTAGTGTTATCAGTTTTTGCAACATCTATTGTGATGGAAAAAATGTTGTTAAAGAGCTTCGCAGGGTATGCAGTGTCTTTTGTTTTTGCTTGGGGATCCTGGTACTTAATTAGTAAGTACTTTTTAAATGAAGGAGAGAAAGGTAAAAATAAATACAATGAGTATTGGAGAATCGGTCAATGGCTAACTACGGGTTGGTTGTGGGCAACATGGTTAAAGCATGATTTGGCAAATATTATGATATTTTTGCCAAGATATAGTTCTATTAATTCTACCACATTCCAATTCTTTGTCATTACTGTAATGCTCTTAGGATTAGCATTTATGTTTTATGAGCGAGGAGGTAGGATTCAAGAAATTGTCTTGTCTAAAACCAATACACGATATGTTCGATCAGCTACTCTTATTGATTTAGTATATTGTTTTGTTTTATACTACTTCAAAGAAGTAAACAATATACCGATGAGTACCACATTTGTTTTTATGGGAATGTTAGCAGGGAGAGAGCTTGGTATTTGGATGTCTCTTGGTTATGGAAAATTAACGTATACTAGTAGGCACAAAAAGGCAATCTTCCCAATGCTATATAAAGATTTCCTTAGACTGATGCTAGGACTTATGATCAGTGTTTCGCTTGCCTATGGAATTCAGTGGTATAGTGCACTTTAAAAATGATATGTTGCAGCACTGAAAACTATTGATGATATTATTACAGATATGAATCTCAAAAATAAAATTGTATTAGTCACAGGTGCTGCCAAAGGCATTGGACTCGCCACCGTTAAGCGACTACTCAAAAAAGAAGCAAAAGTTATTCTATGGGATTTTCAATCTGATGATTTAAATACTGCTGTCCAATCTTTAAAAAATGAGGGCCATGACGTGTTTTCTCAAGTATGTGATGTCACCAATAAAGAACAGGTCTATCACAACGCAGAAGTCATCAAAAAAGAAATTGGAGACATTGATATATTAATCAATAACGCTGGAACGGTATATACAGGATATATGTTAGATCGTTCAGATGCAGAATTAGAAAATATGATTAATGTGAATTTTACTTCTATGATTTATACTATTCGCGCCTTTATGCCTGCAATGTTAGAAAAGAATAAAGGACATATTGTTAATATTTCATCAGCATCTTCATTAATTGGTGCTCCTAAATTAGCGATATATGCTGCCACAAAATGGGCGGTCATGGGCTTAACAGAGTCGTTAAGAATGGAAGCAATTAAGATGGGTAAAAAAGGAGTTAAGTTCTCTTCTGTCCATCCTAATTTCTTAAAAAAAGGACTATTCGAAGGAACAAAACTAAATCTTTTAGGCTCTATATTTGCACCAGGCGTTAAATCGCATGATGCGGTTGCAAAAGTTATTGTAAATAAAGCAATTCGTTGGGGATTTCATTCACCTAAAGTCCCTTGGATTATGAATCAATCTGTATTATTAAGAGCATTACTTCCAAGTTCTCTATTAATCAAGTTTGGAAATATATATGGTGTAAATAATATGATGGATGAGTATACGGGCTATAAGGATGGGCGTTAATTTTTTTTCTTTACTATAAATATCAAGAATAAGTAGAATAAGCCAATGAATAATACAATAAAAATAGCAGTCACAGTATGTAGTTTATTGCTAATCACTAATTGCAATCAAGACACATTAAATACAGGGCAGAATGAAGAGTCTCTGATAGTAACTTTTGAAGATTCATTAAGCTATACTATTGGTATCAACATTGGAAAGAATTTACCTGACGCACAATTCAATAAAGATCTTTTGAAGCAAGGATTGGATGATTACTGGAATCAAAATGAACCAAGATTGGACAATGCCGATAGACAACAAATATTACGAGAATTTAATGTAAGAAATTCTGCAATAGAAAGAGATGCAATGCAATTAGCGTCAGAAGATGCGCGAGAATTATCTAGAAACAATAAAATGGCAGGACAAGAATTTTTAGAAAATAACAAAACCAAAGAAGGAGTACGTGTTCGTCAACGTAGTGGACTACAATATAAGATTATTGAAGAGGGACCTGGTAAGGTTCCAGACTATGATGACAAAGTGACTTTACATTATAATGCATACTTAATAGATGGACACAAGTTTGATAGTAGTTACGATAAAGGTCAACCAATGACGCTTGAAGTATCACGTTTCGTCCCTGGTTTTCAAGAAGCATTGCTTATGATGCCTGTTGGATCAAGATGGGAAGTGTATATACCTTACAACTTGGCTTACGGAGAAGCAGGAATTAAAGGTTCAAAGTTAGGAGAGTATGTTGTTCCACCTTCTTCAACTCTTATTTTTGAAATGGAATTATTAGCTATTGTTAAATAAATCTAAATCAATATGATGTTATTAATTAAAAAATGGTATATAGCACTCTTAATTCTCTTTTCACCATTACTTGCTCAAGATATTAATGGAAAAGTTGTATTTGCTTATACAGATAAAGAAGAAGCAGAGTCTTTTGCTTTAAAACGAGTCTATTTAACCTTTTCTAAAGTAATTTCTGAAGAACTTTCAGTCAAAATTCAAACAGATGTTGATTCAGAAAGTTCTCCTCAAAATATTTATCTTAAAAATGCCAAAGCAGATTGGAAAACATTAAATGGAATGGTTGTTATTGGATTGCAGGGTATGAATATGTTTAAAATCCAAGAAATGAATTGGGGAAAACGCTACCTTAATAAAACCGTAATGGATCGTTTTCAATACTCTAGTTCTGCTGATATGGGAATAGGATATTACCATTCAAGAGATAAATTGCATGGTAGCATATTAATGACAAATGGTACGGGTTATAAAAAATCAGAGGATGATTCGCATAAAAAATTATCTTTACAATTGATCTATGGAAATCCAAAACTATCAAAGTCTGATGGATTCAATATGGGTGCAGTTTTCTCTCATGAACCTTATGAAAGAGAAGGTGAAATTGGAATTCCAGAAGAACCTATGGGAGAGTATACTAAGAAGGTCTTTGGAGTCTTCGGTGGGTATGCAAAGAACAATCTGCGTATTGGAGCAGAATGGAATCAACTAGAAGATTCTGGATTGTTAGATGGGAATTACAATGACAACCTATCTTCTCTTTATATAAACTATGCTTTTAACCCTAAAAACACCTTAGTTATGAAGCATGATATGGTATCTGGGAATAAAGATGCTAATTATACATTAGTTGCGGTAGAATTTGCTCCTACCAAAGGATTAAGGGTCGCACCGAATGTACGTTCTGATGATGGTACCAATGTTCTTGGAGTAAATTTCCAATTTGTATTTTAAATCATTAAATCGATTATAGGATGATATATATACCGATAGCAATATTACTCATTCTTATTATAACATATCGTTTCAGAAATGCTATTATTATGAATATATATAAGCTTCCACTTATTAGAAAGTCTTGGCAGTTGCCAGTAATGGATGCAGGAATATTTGAAGTGAGTCCTAATAATGATAAGCCAGTGGTAGTGTGTTGTGGTGATAGCATTACACATGGACATATTGGATATGACTGGGTAAGCACATTACGCAAGAAAGATGATTCAAAAATATATATTAATGCAGGGATTAATGCTGATTTAACATGGAACCTAAATCAGAGAGTAGACAATATTATTAAGCACAATCCTGACTATATCACTATCTTGATTGGAACCAATGATGCGATAGGTAGCCAAAATATTAAACATATTCAGGACTATTACGTGGAAACAAAAGGATTACCACGATTACCTCATATTGATTGGTATGCATCAGAATTAGAAA
>DASCOP010000020.1:0-6273 GCA_036012065.1 Fidelibacterota bacterium | reverse complement strand
TGGTCCATTAAGCTATCATCCAACAGCAAGACCTCATCTAATAATTGTTTTTTTCCAATCAACCCCTTTTTCCCATGATTATGTACAGTCATTCCAGCTGCAAGATCACTAATACTAGAAAAAGGATTTGGTAAAGGTTGTAAAGTACTATAAGGTAATGTAGAATTAGGTTGCCAGATTAATTCAGAAGTTTTTTGAATAAGAGATGCATCAAATTCCAACCCAAAAATACTCTCTTTAAAATCGATACCATTTCCAAAATAAGGAAAATCATTTTTCATATTGATAGTAATATTTTTTTTCATTTTACTTTAAATAATGCTTTTTAGATAATTAATAACCTTTTCATCGTTCCATAAAGCAGATCCCACATCTTCGACCAGTATTTCACCGGATTTATCAACGATAAATGTAGTTGGAATCCCTCTTGTTTTAAAAAGCTCATCATCGGTAATAACCTTATATAAAGGCAATTTTTGCAATGATTCATCTTTTGGTATATAGTCTGTAATTACATCCATGTCTTCTTTTGAGAGATATAAAAACACAATATCTTCGTTATCTTTGAACTCTTCATATAATTCAGCCATTGCTGGCATTTCTGCTAGACACGGATTACACCATGTTGCCCAATAATTAATAAAGAGAGTTTTTCCTTCAAAATCTCTTAAAGAAAACTCATTTCCTTCTAAATCTTGAAATTGCAATATATTGGTTTCCAAGTCTATTGTGGTTATGGGTCTATTTTCAGGATCTGGCGATTTTAATTCTGGTACTTCCATAATTTCTTGAACATAAAGAATAGCCACTTTGTTATAATAGCCTTTGTATTCTTCAAGATTCTTATGCGTAGTGTAATATTGATAAGAAAGGGCGCCTATAGCACATGTCATAATTGCAATAACGATATATAATTGTTTCTTGTTCACGACAATTCGATAATATTATACTTTTTCATAATAAACTACTTAAATTAGTTAAATATGGAAAAATTAGGTTACATACTTATAGGACTATTTTATCTTCTTGGCTCTTACTTAACCCTCAAAGAAATTGAACAATTTTATCCTGAAGGACTGCTTGTTATTTTAATTTATAGTGGATTACTAGTTTTGTTTGTTAAAGTACTTAAAGAGAGATTCAATAATAAAGATGATGACTATTATTCAAAGGAGATTGACAAATGATTATTACAACCCAAGAGAAAGTTTCAAATAGGAATATAACCAATGTGTTAGGTGTTGTGAGCGGGCAATCTATTCGAGCAAGACATGTAGGAAAAGATATTCTAGCATTATTTAGAAATCTAGTGGGTGGAGAAATTACAGAATACTCCAAGTTGATGGCCGAATCGCGCGAGCAAGCGATGGATAGAATGAAATTACGCGCCGAGGAATTAAATGCAGATGCTATTGTTGGCGTACGCTTTACCACATCGATGCTACAAGCAGGAGCATCGGAAATATTTATTTACGGTACAGCCGTTAAGCTAGGATAGCATTTCTATGCAACATAAAATTTTTCAAGTTGATCATTTGCATTTCTATTTTAAAATATCTTACATAGAAAACACGTTACACAGATTAACTTTTTCTGATGAAAAGAAGGACTTAATGAATCGTCAATTATCGCTGAAAATAAATGAAGGAAAATCGTCTAAATTTGCAAAAGATGTTCAAAACCAGTTGAATAATTATTTTAAGAGAAAATTAAAAAAGTTTGATATCCCATTACATGTTGGTGGAAGTAGTTTTACAAAGAATGTTCTAGAAGAAATTTCTAAGATTCCATACGGTAAAACAAAAAGTTATAAGGAAGTAGCAGAAAAAATTAATCAACCTAAGGCAGCAAGAGCAGTTGGAAGAGCAAGTGGCGCTAATCGTATTCCTATTATTATCCCTTGCCACAGAGTAGTAGGTAGTGGCGGTGAACTAGTAGGATATAGCGGAGGTGGCGGACTGTTATTTAAGTCTTATTTACAACTTTTGGAGAAAAAATGATACGATATATTTTTATAGTTATGTTATCTATTGTGATTGCACAAGAGACCAACCAAGAAATCATTACATTTAACAGCGCAAACCCTTTTTCCTTTGAGGAAATTATCATGGATTTAGAAAATCAAGAAGTGCAGGAAGTCTTTGGTACATTGACCTTGCCCAAGAATTATAATCTTGATGAAAAGTATCCGTTAATCATTGGAGTTGCAGGAAGCTTAAATTGGGGAACTCATCACCTAGAATACTTAGAAATGTATCACGAAATGGGCTTTGCAACCTTTCAATTACAAAGTTTTGATAGCCGTGATATACAATCAACAGTAGGGAGTCAAGTTGAAGTAACAACTGCTATGGTTATTTTAGATAGTTATCGTGCTTTAGAAGCACTTAGCACTCATCCTAATATTGATACCGATCGTTCAGGGATTACAGGGTGGAGTCTTGGAGGAGGCGTATCACTTTATTCTGCTTGGTTACCTCTTATTGAGGCGATCAACAATAGGGAATTTATGTTTGCTGCTCATTTGCCCGTTTACCCAGGATGTATGGCATATCCATATCCAAATGAGAATATGCAATTTAGTACTGCTCCTATCCATATTCTTATTGGAGAGTTAGATAATTGGGTGCCTGCAGCAGCGTGTACAGAATTAATAGATAAAATACACGCCAGTGGACTACCACATAATATCGATATTACCATTTATGAAAATGCGCATCATTCTTTTGATCGAGTATCAGAAGTCACAGTGAATGAAAAAGGGTATACGTTAGGAGATTGTCGTTTTCCAATGAATGAGGAAGGTACATTATTATTAAGTGAATATTGGAATATTCCTATTAATACTCCTCTAAGGCAAAAGTTAGCACTAATGACTTGTGCTGGTCGAGGACCAAGCATGGGAGGAAATGCTGAAGCGCGTGAGCAATCATTTCAATTCTCAGCAGAATTTTTTACTAAATATCTCAAAGAATAATATTTAAGTTCTTATATGGGGAAACACTCTAGAACATTCATTTTATTATTTCTTATTACTAGTTTTATTGTTTTTTCAATCAACTCTTTTTTAAAGCCTGTCAATATTTCTTATGAAGGAGAAATTGCTAATTTAGATGTTCAAGATACCGTTGAAGTGTATTTTGACGACTATGGGGTACCAAGTATTTTTGCTTCCAATGATGCTGATATGTTTAAGGTTGCTGGCTATATAGGAGCAAGAGATCGACTATTCCAAATGGCATTTATGAAATATGCATATAAGGGCGAATTAAGTTTAGTGCTTAATGATACATTGTTTGCGGAAGATAAATTTTTACGTACACTTGGATTTGAAAAAATTGCTAAAAAGAGTCTATCAAAAATTCCAACTGAAACATTACAACATCTTGAAGATACATGTTACGGTATTAATGCTTATATAGAGACCTTGTCTCCGTCAGACTATCCATTAGAGTTTAAACTAGTAGGCATCGAAGAATTACCAACTTTTGAACCATTAGATATAGTTGCTTTATCTACAATGATGGCATGGGAATTGCAGGGCGGATGGGATTCAGAATTATTTTTTGGTGCGATTAGCGAACAATTAGGGCCGGATTATTTAAATGATATATTACCATCTTACAATGAAAACTTTATTACCATTGCTTCAAATGATGTCTTGCTCAAGAGTTATCAAGATTTTGCAAGCGACACCAAAAGAATTAGAGATGTTCTTAAAACAGACAGAGATGGTTATGGATCAAATGCATGGGTAGTTTCAGGAAGTAAAACAGAGACAGGACTCCCACTTTTAGCAAATGATCCTCATTTAAGCTATGGACAGCCTCCTTGGTGGTATGAAATTAGATTGAAGAGCGATAATTTTAATTTTGGAGGGTATGGTCTCTATGGATTTCCATTGCCTGTTATAGGCCATAATGACCACATTGGTTGGGGTTTTACCAATGTCATGACCGATGACATGGATTTCTATATTGAAACGCTCAATGATGACAATACGCAGTATTTATTGGATGGAGAGTGGAAAGATTTACAGATTGAAGAAGAAGTAATACATTTAAAGTCTGGGAACACAAGAACTGTTACGATTAGATCAACCCATAGAGGTCCTATTGTTAGCGGTATTCATCCTGATGCAAGAGGAAAAGGGAAGGCAATATCTTTTAAATGGACAGAGTTCGATGCATTTGATGAAACGACTGCATTATTTAAGCTAGCCAAGGCAACCAATTGGGATGAATTTTCAGAAGCATCAAAACTATTTGGAGCACCTGGACAAAATTGGACTTATGCAGATAAAAATGGCAATATTGGATGGAGACCCAACTCTAAAGTTCCCATCCGATTAGGCGGAGAACATTTAGTACCTTTTGATGGGAGCACGAGCAAGCATGATTGGACAGGATATATCCCTTTTGATAAAATGCCATATTTATATAATCCTGAAAAAGGATACATATCAAATGGGAATAATAAGACCATTGACGAGGATTATCCTTATTACATTTCTCGATATTGGGCAGATCCTAGCAGGGGAGAACAAATTGACAGAAGATTAAGAATTGATGACAAATTAGGAGTAGAAGACATGAAATCTATTCTAAATGAAATCACTTCTCCATTTGCTCAAGAATACTCAAAATTATTCTATAAAAATTATACACAAGGCTTCTCTGTTAAAGGGGATGAAATGTATGATATTTTAAATGGATGGGATGGAGTTGAATCGTTAGATTCACATGCTGCAGTAGCTTTTCACACCATCTATATTCATCTAATACAAAACTTATTCCAGGATGAATTACAGAGTTTTGGGAAAGATTCTTTTGATACGTTTTATAGCTTAAAATATATCCGTTCATTAGCTATTCGAAGCATTTTTGATGGAGAGGCATCGTTATGGATAGACAATGTACTATCAGATAAAAAAGAAACATTAAATGATATCGTGAATCAGTCTTTTGATGATGCACATGATTTTCTTACAAAAAATTATGGCAATCCTAAAGATTTGACATGGGGTCAGGTGCATCAAGTAACCTATCGTCATCGATTAGATGGAGATCCACTTGTGAAGAAATTGATTCATTTTAGCGTTGGTCCTTATCCAATGGCTGGATCTGGAATGACACCAAGAG
The DNA here is from genome assembly GCA_036012065.1 of Fidelibacterota bacterium. GTDB lineage: Bacteria > Fidelibacterota > Marinisomatia > Marinisomatales > Marinisomataceae > Marinisoma. The sequence continues at coordinate 1,132 of DASCOP010000020.1, read as the reverse complement.
CTGCAAGTTATTCTGTGAGCAGTCCATTTGATGTCCGAGCAGGATCATCAATGAGAAGAGTGATTGATTTTTCTAATTTTGATAATGGTTTAAGTATTCTTCCAACAGGCCAATCTGGTGTATTCAGATCACCGCATTACAGCGATCAAACTTCTCTTTATAATAAGGGAGAGTTTAAGTCATTTAAATTCTCAGAGTCTGCTATCAAGGAAGATAGCAGTATACGCAGATTGATTTTTGTAAAATAATTAATTTACCTTGCTAACTGTATTAACTAATGTTTAAACTCCATGAAATGAAGAACTTTTTTAACAGCTATTATTATTTTAGAAGCAGGGGGACTGTAGGCGCCTAATAATAGGATTATATCAAAAACTACACGAACCCTAGCATAACCCGCTAGGGTTTTTTGTTTATATGGAGGTAATTATGAATGAAGACATACAAAAAAATAGAGAAAAAATAGATACAATTGATAATCAAGTGTTTGATTTGTTGATTGATCGATTGGATGCGGTAACAACGATTGGATATATTAAGAAACAGGAAGGATTACCGGTACTAGATCAAAGCAGGGAAGATGCAATCTATGCCAAGATTGATGCACAATTTTCAGCAATTGAAGCAGATTTTCTAAAAAATATTTATCAATCTATTATTACAGAATCGAAGAAAGTAGAGGAAAAAGAATGAGTAATTGGACGAAAGATTCATGGAAAAGCTTTGAGATAAAACATATTCCTGAATACAAAGATCAAAATGAGCTTGATGAAACATTAGGTCGATTGGAGACTTTTCCACCGCTAGTGTTTGCTGGAGAGTGTAAGAATTTAAAGGAAGAGCTAGCAAAAGCAGTTGAAGGAAAGGCTTTCTTAGTACAAGGAGGAGATTGTGCTGAAAGCTTTAAAGAATTCAACGCAAACAACATCCGCGATACTTTTCGTGTCATTTTACAGATGAGCGCAGTAATCACATCAAAGATGAAAGTTCCTGTGATCAAATTAGGTAGAATTGCGGGACAATTTGCAAAGCCGCGATCATCGGACACAGAAACAGTGAATGGAACGACACTCAATAGTTATTACGGAGATTCCATTAATGGAATAGAGTTTACAGAAAAAGACAGAAACCC